>JAITFS010000210.1 GCA_031281195.1 Oscillospiraceae bacterium | reverse complement strand
AAACGCTATCGCTACTGGCGGCGTCACCAGTGTGTACACTGGTCGACGTATCCCTTATCTGTTCCTACTTAACTTGATGATATGATTTAGGTTATACCAAGAACTATTTTACACTATCTCATTATAGATATTACAGAACACCTAAAGCTAACACCTTTGTATTCAAACCTTGATGTATTTATAAATCTTTAACACAGCAAGACTTTAATACACAATAATTAATTTTTCTCCATTATTTCTACTTGTTTTTCTCCATCATTCGTGTTATTATGATGGAGAAATAATATTTTTGATGGAAATAAGTTATGAAACACTTTGATTATGTAAATACACCACGTACCTTTTTAACACCATATACTGTTGCTATGCTTACCGGTATACACGAACATAAAGGTAAGCAGGTCTTATTCATTGAAGCTTTTGCCGATGTACTGTCAAGCTTAATGGAAATGGCAAAAATACAAAGTATCGGTGCATCAAATCGTATTGAAGGTATACATACAACAGATAAACGATTAGAAGAATTGGTAAAAAACAAAACTTCACCGAGAAACAGAGATGAACAAGAAATTGCAGGTTATCGTGATGTTCTTGCTACTATTCATGAAAGCTTTAATTACATAAATCCAACTCCTAACATCATATTACAACTGCATAAGCAATTATACTCACACTCCAAAATATCTATTGGTGGTTCATATAAAAACAATGATAATTACGTAATAGAAACAGATGCAAATGGTAATGAAAAGATACGATTCAAACCAACTCCTGCACATCAAACATCTGATGCTATGGAGCGATTATGCGATGCATTTAAAAAAGCAATTGAAAAAAATGAACATGACCCGTTAATCTTGATACCTATGTTTATTTTAGATTTTCTTTGTATTCATCCATTTAATGACGGAAATGGTCGTGTAAGTCGTTTGCTAACATTGCTATTACTTTATCGAGCCGGTTTTATTGTTGGTAAGTACATCAGTATAGAAAAACTTATAGAGAACAGTAAATATACTTATTATGAAGTATTACAAGATAGTTCTATAAATTGGCATGAGAATGAAAATGATTATGCACCATTCATAAATTACTATCTCGGTTTGTTAATAAGAGCATATAAAGAATTTGAAGAACGTGTCGAAAGGTTCTCTGATAAGAATCTATCAAAACCCATTCGAATTAAATCATTTATAGATGATAAACTAGGAAAGTTCTCGAAAAAAGAAATAATTGAAGCATGTCCGGAAATAAGTAAAGTAACTGTAGAAAGAACACTTACAGCTCTTGTAAAAGAAGGTTATATTAAAAAAATTGGTGCAGGTCGTTCTACAGTATACGCAAAAAATTAATTCCGAGTCATTGGTTCATATTTATCTAATAAAATACAAAAAATATGTGTTGAAATAAAGTGTTAAATATGTTAATCTTATTATATCGAGTACATATGCGGTTGGGTAGCTCTGACTTTGTTAACTACACCGTTTCCCATATGTACTTGTATTTTATACAGTTTAATTTCTAGAAATTAAACATCTTACCGTCAGGTGTTAATATTCTATGAGCTTTATAACGATTCTTACCAGTAATTTTCACAATAACTGCCATATTACCTCTAACACCATTGAGTTCAACCGGAGCTCCAAATGTAATTGTGTTTATTTTTCTATTTTTATGGTTAATATGTTGACCAATTTCAACACCTTGTTTCACAACTTTATGAGCAACAAAATATGCAGCAGCTTCACTTTCAGTTTTAACATAACCTAGCGATTTACTTATATCATTTACAGAAAAAGATACATCTCCAAAATCTTGTCTGTTTATACAATTACCAAGTATTTTAAAATGATTATATAGTTGTGGTTTTAATAAATCTTTCCAATTCTCTAGCGACATGTCAATATTTATAACAACAGCTGTACCAACAACGTCCATGTTATTTAGTTTATCTTGATTTACTCTAATTTGATCTTTAATAAAATCCGCTGTTTCAATCATAATGTCTCCACATTTTTTGATGGAATTATACATATTTTTACATATTATTGTAATTCTTCATTATCGTCATGATGTTTTGACCGTTTTGGTAGGTGTAGTTTACGGAGTCCATCATGTTTTTTACCATGTAAATACCCAGACCGCCGATTTCACGTTTTTCTGCTGTTAGCGTTGTGTCCGGGTCATCTTTTTCGAGTGGATTATATGGGATGCCATTATCTTTGATTTCAATAATAAACTCACCCGGTTTTGTGCTTGTGGTAACCGTTATATCGCCCTCACCATTTGGATAAGCATAATTAGCTACATTTACGAATAGCTCCTCAACAGATACCCTTACGCTGTATTGACCCTTCATGTCAATACCAATTTCATCCATTTTTTCATCAATGAAATCTAAAACATCATTAAGCTTGTCAATATGTGCCGATACTGTCATCGTGTTTTTTATCCTTTATTTTTCAGAAGTTTTTATTACATAGTTATATAATTTTCCGCTCTAGTAATATCATACCATACAGTACGATAATATCAAGATACTTTAGAAAACTGTAGTTCATTTTTATGGTTTTGTATTGTAATTATGTTCAAACTTGTTCAAAATTATACTTCGTTGACATTTTTGGTGGAAAATACATCTTGTGTTTTCTGCATTTTAGTCTATAATTATGATTAAGTTGAAAAAATCTTTCTATGCAGTTAGTTATTATACTAGAAATTAGCAGGTTGTGTAATGAGAAATAAAAAACTTACAATTAAATTATTATATAGTTTTCTCGTAATTATTTTGTTATCTATTATTATCGGGGTTTTAGGTATATTCGGATTAGCGAGCTTAAATCATTCTTACTCAGAGTTAAATCTACATCAACAAGATGAAATAATCTCACAAAACATACAGCATATAAATAATTTAATCATTATTTTAATAGTGCTGGTAGTGTTTACTATTTTGCTTGGTATTATTTTATCAACGATTATAATCAAAGGTACTATTGCGAATCTTGAAAAAGCACTTGACGACGCTGAAGCGGCAAGTCGGGCTAAAAGCAGCTTTTTGTCGAATATGAGCCACGAAATGCGTACTCCTATGAATGCGATAATTGGTATGACAAGAATTGCTAAAGATCATACAAGTCTTAAGGAAAAAGATTTAAGCCTTGATAAAATTGATAAGGCATCAAGTCATTTATTGGGTGTTATTAACCATGTTCTTGATATGTCAAAAATTGAAGCGAATAAGTTTGATATACATTTAAGCTCTTTTGATTTTAAAAAGCTTATTGATGAGGCTGTTAATATTATAAGTGTTGATGCAGCAGACCGTAGTATCAATGTTTCTTTGGAATTGGACGGTAGTATCCCCCGCTTTATTGTTTCTGATGAATTGCGAATTTCGCAAGTGTTGATTAACTTGCTTTCTAATGCTGTTAAGTTTACTCCAAATTCCGGTTCTGTTATATTGCGAACAAAACATATTGGAGAGTTTTTGCAGTTAGAGGTTATAGATACCGGTATAGGTATACCGGAGTTTCGGATTGCTAACTTGTTTACCGCTTTTGAACAGTTAGAGTCCGATGCTAACCGTAAATATGGCGGTACCGGTCTTGGGCTTGTTATATCAAAACGTGCTATTGAAATGCTTGGTGGTAAGATTTGGGTTGAGTCAGAGCTAAGTGTTGGTTCGAGGTTTATATTTACAATTCCGTATATTGCAGGTGAAATAGAGTTATTGGAAAAGAATAATAATTTACTGTCAATACCACAAAATATAAACTTTGATAAATACACAATGTTACTTGTTGAAGATGTTGATATAAATCGTGAGATTGTTATTTCTATGCTTGAATCAACCGGTATAACAATTGTTTGTGTTGATAACGGTGCAAAAGCTGTTAAGAAGTTTACTGATAATCCCGATCTTTTTGATGTTGTTTTAATGGATATTCAAATGCCCGTTATGGATGGTCTAACCGCAACACGAACTATCAGAGAGATTGGTACACAAAAGGCACTTGATTTGCCGATTATCGCAATGACTGCAAATGTTTTCCACGAAGATATGGAGGCTTGTTTTGAGGCAGGTATGAACAATCATATTGGGAAGCCTTTATTGCGTGATAAAATGTTATCGATTCTCGCTCAGTATTTGATTGTTGAGGAGTGAGGGGTGTAGGGAGAGAAGTTAGACAGTTAAGATTGTTGTAAAGGGTATTCAAAAGGGTATTTTGTTAATTTACATATATTTTTGTTTGCATTTTATGTACTTACATAGCATAATTTCATAAGAATGATATATAACTTATTATGTATCAAAAGAGGTTAAATATCATTTTGACATAAACCTCAAAATATTGCAAATACTAGGTTTCACAAAAAGTATAAAATATGAGTAAGCAATCAATTATGACACCAGAATTGCTTGCAGATTAGCAGAAACCATTGTCTCTTGCTGATTTAGCGCAAATAAAAGCAAAATAAGCATGTACAGATGGTACGCCTTTTGATAGAATAGTTTCAATATAAAGACATGACATCATGGAATTTTATGTCATTAGCATGTGGTTAATAATGAGCGAGGTGTTATGGATAAAACTAAATTCGAAGAAGGCATAAAAGAACCGCTTGAAAGAATTCTCTTAAGTCTTAGGAAGAATAACATGATTTTATGGGCGGGTTCTGGCTTATCCTTGTATATGGATAATAAAGATGAGAATAAGTATCCCTCTGTAAATGATCTCTGCGTCAAAATCTTCAATTCTGCTAAGGATGAAGATAAAAAAGAACTGGAACGCTATAAAGCCTCACTTCCGGATATCTCAAGCGAATACTGTAGACTTTATAAAAGAGAAATGTTAATCGACATCCTAAAAGATTGTTTTGATACACGCCCTAATTTTGAGCCGACTACACATAACCGAATATTTGAAATTAAGCAGATAGATACAATTATTACGACAAACTATGATCGTCTGTTTGAGTTTGCTTTTAGCAATAAAACCAATGTAATTGTCGGGGATGCTTATAAGAGATTGGGTAAGTGGATGACCGACCTCTATAAAATTCATGGCGATACATCAATACCTGATTCAATAATTATAACCAGAGAAGACTACGATGGGTTTTCTAAAACTCAGGATAAAATACTCTGGAACATAATTAGTGCATTATTAGCAAGTAAGTCAATTTTGTTTGTTGGTTACTCTTTAGAAGACAAAAATGTCCAAGATATGCTTGAGAAATACATGAGACTTGTTTCAACTACAGATAATGAGTTTTTTATTGTCACACCAAAACCATTGCACAATAACACAAAAATACGATTAAAAGAAATCTGTAATAAAATCACTTACATTCCGAGAAAAGGAGAGGAACTGTTTGAATACATAAAAACGAAATCAGTGATGAATCAGTTTATGATGTTGAGGACGCTCTAATATCCAAAGGATTACAAAATACTTTAGAGAAAGATTTCAATCCGATGGAATCTTTGGAGCACTTGATGATAAAAAGCAACCCTCGTTTTGTTTACAATGGTATAAAAGAGCAACTTGTTCGATTTGTGGATTCCGACAATGATAAAATGTTATTAAGAGAATTCTGCAAATTGATGTCTGATAAGGGTGTTGAACCGAAAAATTGTGAGGAATGGTATACATATAATGTCCTGCCAGACAAATTCTCTGCTTTCAAAATGTGTTTTACCTTTAGGTTGTCGGATAAATCTGCGGCGGAGTTCCTAATGAATACCTGCCGTATTAACGGTTTTAATCCTCGCCTTGCAGAAGATATCATTTACAAATACGCTCTTGACCACAACAAATCTTGCGAATACGCTGAAAAGCTTATAGAGAGGTATAAAGCTGATAGTACCCATGTGATTTTTGCAGAAGGCGACGAAACAAAGAGCACGGCAACATTAAATACAGTCTTCCGCAATTTGGAAGATATGGACGAAGACGAGTTTGTAAAGAACTTAGTAGAAAACAAAAAAAATTTTATTGGGTATTACAAGACATCCATCAAAGAATTCATAGAGATTTACAACAGTCTGGTCGCTTTGGTTTTAGATATTACAAACGAGAGTAACGAAACCATAAAATCAACAATAACATTCAATCCCAGCACATGTTCCGATAAACACCTCGAAATAAATCTCAAGTTTATCTTTGACGGCTTTATACTGGCGTTGATTACTAAGAAAATAGGTGACGAGAGAGAAAAAGTAAGAAAGATGCTTTTGTTTATTCTTGATACTAGTCAAATAGGTAAAAGCACAATCGAATTGAGGAGTGCAGCTATGGATAGTGCTGAGGCAAAAGACTTCGGTCACGGCTTAGTTCGAATGCTGTTTGTTCTTTGTTTTTTCACAAGATACATGCTTAAATGGGTAAAACGTAGGGATAGTTTTGAGGATAGTAGAGCTGATTATAGTTTCTATAATGATTTTTACATTGGTCTAAATGTTCTTTTAAACAGGTGCAGTTATGGTATGCTATATCCGGCACACCCCTTTGACAAATTGATTCTCAAATGTGTAAAAAATGCTTGAAGATGATGTTAATTCGCCTGATTGGAATACTGTGGAGCTATTCATTGAAACGCTAAAATTGTTCGCTAATGAAAATAAGTATTTTGAGGAAAGGAAGTAATAGTGCCATGCCTCAATATAGGTTTCGATTAGAAAATAGAAATATTTTAGATATAAACGATAAGAAATACCGCATTCTTGACTTAATATCCGAACAAGGTGGAAGTTGCCTTGTTTATAAAGCAGAGCTTGTATCTGATATACCATCTGAAACAACATTTGTTATTAAGGAATTCTATCCTGCACTCGATGAAATTCCGATTAACGATATACAACGCGGCACAGGCGGTGAGTTAGTCATTGCGGAAAGTAGTGCTAAGCTGTTTATCGAACATAAAATGCGTTTTTGCAATGGTGTCGCAAATCAGATTGCAGAAATTTACACGAATCCAAACACACCGACTTTAGGTTGTCCAGAACCACATGCAAACGTAAATGGAACTGCCTATTCGGTTTTAGAGTTGGGTAAAGGTGATGTTATACAAAAGTCTGACATTTCGAACTTTTCACCATCTGATGTCATTCAGATAATGCTTTCCTTATGTAGTCAAATTGGAAAATTTCACGTTAGAGGACGATTGTTCCTTGACGTGAAGCCAAGTAATATTTTCTTGTTTGAAAAGGAACGTGAGATTAAACGGCAAATAGCACTGTTCGATTTTGATACGGTTTTTGAAAAAGGCAAACTTCCTGAAAGCAATGCCGAGTTTGAATGATATTTTTTTAACCGAGAACAACGTTGTTTATGTTTTTTTGGCAATTACTAATCATAATGTTTTTATTGAGTTGCCAAATAGGATTAATAAATGTCGTAAAACAATATTTTTTATGCCTGATGTAAGTTGTTTTCGTAACAAGAATGAGAAAAATAAGCACCGTGTTGTTTTGAAAGAGTGGATTGAGTTCGTAAAAAAACATGACAATGAATTTATTGAGTTCTATCTTGTGAAAAACTGTAAAAATGATAAAAATAGAGACTGTTATAGCTTTCTTTATTCAAGTCTTCTTGCAAAAAACATAGTTCGTTTTAATATTTACAAATACGCTGAAGATGGAACAGTTATGTCAAGAGAAGGGGATATAATTGAGTGTAAGATGAATGAAAACTCATTGTATGACATTGTTGAACGCGGTTATACTGATGCATGGAATGAAAGAATCGGAGTTCGGAAAATAAATATATGTTTATGGATACAGCGTTTAATTTTGAACCACATTTATTGGTTATTATTTTCTATTCTTATGCTGACTGGCGCAACCATTATTTTCATGATATTTTCTCAACAGATATTTCTAGGTATTTTTATACCAGTTATGAGTGTTTTAGCTACTATTTTGTCACTACTTAAGCAAAAAATAACCAAAATATTTTATAAGAAAAAACTTCCTTTTTAAAGGACACATTATGATAAACAACAACTATCTTGACAAATTAATAGATACTATTCATGATATGGAATTACCATATTTAAGAGTATGTTTAACAAGCTATTGTAATGCTAAATGTTATATTTGTCACAATGAGGGTCAAAAAAAAGCACACAAAGGTGGACTTTCATTACACGAATACGAGGAGCTTGCTAAACTTCTCGCTCCCCACTTCAATCCTCCCCGCGTTGTGTTCACAGGTGGTGAACCATTGTTATTTCATGATTTGTATGAAGTGATAAAAATATTTAAATCCTATGATTATATTGTAGGATTGGTAACCAATGGCACTCTTCTAAATGAAAATACACAAAAAGAATTACTCGAATCTGGTTTGGATACAATAAATATTAGTTTAAATAGCTTAGACAGAGAAAAGTACTACCACTTCTACGGTATAGATGAATTTACTGTCTTAGAAAAAAATCTTGAAGTTTTAGATAAATACTTTAAATATCCTCGAAAAAAAATAAACTGGGTTATATCAGGCAATCCCGATCTTGACGATGAGCTTCAAAAGCTATGTGCATTAAGTCAAAAGCATAAGTTTGTAATAAGTCTTATGTTTGATGTTAGTATTGACAAAGAAAAAATCAACTTGTTATTTAACAGAATCAAAAAAATACTACATAATAATTATGGAGAACCTTGTGTTGAAAAACATATTAAATATAAGCGATATGTAGATTTCCTTAAGTTTAATAATGGAAGTATATGGGAATTTGATTATTTACAAACAGAACAAAATAATCATTTGTTAAAAAATAACACTTCTTGCAGAAATTGCTTAAATGAAAATAAAGAAATATGTTATGAAGGTGCTTACGCATTACGTCTTTTTGCGAACGGAGTTTTTAAGCCTTGTTTAATTAGAGAAGATAATGAAATTAATATTAATGATATTTTTCCAAAATCAAATATTGAACTTGAAGTAAAATATAAAGTGATAAATTTCCCCATTAATCTTATTGAATCATTAGGTTTTGTGGAAATAAAAAAAAGTCATCAAGTTGACAAATATCATATTGTTAATAAAACACTTAATGGAAAAAGAACATACTTGCGTTTAAGAAATGATGTCATAAATAACAAAATGTCTTTTGATTTTCACCAAGTAATTTCAGATGTTGCTACAGAAGAAACAGAGATATCTCTAAATGATTCTAATGATATTAATACAATGGGAACAATATTGGAAAAATTAGATTATCCATTTGTTTGTGAAGTAGACAAATATCGAGTTATTTATAGAAATGGCGACATAAAGCTAATTTTAGATACAGTTAAAAATTTAGGTAAATTCATTGAAATAGAGCTAGCTGGAAATGAACAACATGAGTCACATGATAATTTATTTCAATTAGTCAATAAATTATCTTTAGATGAAAAGGATAGAATAATAAAAAAAGGATATCCTGATATGATATTATCTAAATAATATTTTATATGAATGATGACTCTCATTATATGAAGTATGAGCTTATGAATATAAATGTGACAGTTGTCGATCGTCTACACGGAATCAATTTAAAGAAGTAAATATATTGTAAAGACGTTCTGTTACTTTAATGATATTACCATTCTTATCATACTCGTAGCTTTTTATGCGTATCTGCTCTGCCTCTATTCTGTTCCATACTAAGTCCATTTAATTTGTCTTCTTTCCATTTCTCTGTTAAAAATGATACTGTTGCCTTCCTTTATTTTTATCATTAGAGAAGACATATTTAAGAAAACTTAATACTTTGCTTTCCTGAGCCAGTTCAAATAAAGGCTCTTTTGATAAATCAAGTTTATTTTTTTGTTAACAGTTCAAAAGGAAGGGAACGTAATAAGGATAAGAGAAGAGCGAAGATAAACAGATATGAAACTACTTTAACCAACTCCCAATATCCTTGATTTGTTTTTATCAAAATACACATAAATCCACAAACATGACTTGTCAATGTTAGGGTGGAGATTTGCGTATCACGTAAGCAAATACTACTCACCATTGACAACACATACGCAGATAAAATATCACATGAGTAAAGACGAGCATAGCGAGCCTTTACCTTAGACAGTGAACATTACTTATCAAAACTAACACACTTATATAAAAAATATACCTCAAACTACATCGGTTGGGATGCTAGGATATCTAGCAGGGTAGCAGAAGAAACAAACACATGAAATTTTTACGAATTAATTAACTCGTAATTCACACCTCTTTAGGTGACATTTTTACTAATCATTGACATTATTTTTTAACGGTATTTGACATTTTAATTTTTTTGACTGTTTTTTTGTTGTGAAACTATGTTATGCAAGAGGTAATGTACATGTGAAATCATTAGTTATTGCTTTATTACTTACAAGTTAGCTATTCCGCCTCATCCATTCTTTATAGTCATCAATATAGAAATACCATCCGTCCTCTGACAAAGGTTCAAGATGTACAAGACATTGCAACATTGATTCATCAGGAATACTTCCATCAATTGAATATACGAGACCTCGAGCTTGATTCCTCGTAGCCCATATTTGAAAAACTATCCACTTTCCATTACTTCGTATTATTCTATAACCCTGATGAAAAAGTTCATTCATAGCATATATTGTTTTTTTATCAATTGGTTTATCTCCTACAAGCATTGAGTCGTCAAATTCATGTCCTCTTATAAAAACTCCACTCTCCCTTTCAACCAAAAAGTCTTTAACTACATAAAGCAATTCCTTATTTTGTTGAAAATCTTCTTCCATCCATTTTAACCCCGGTGTCGGATAAAGATAAAATACTATACAAGCACTCATAAAAACAATCATAATAACTGCAAGAAAAATTATAATACCTAGCTTTATCCACTTAATTACTCCAATTAATTCAAAATTCATTTCGGACACACCCCATTTTGAGCTAAACTTTTTGGTAAAACTGCACCCAAAGCATTCTGAAACAAACTATTCAATGAATCCTTATTCAAAGCAATTCCAGTCAACATACCTAGTATTAGAGAGGATCCACTTACTTCATAATTACTTCTTTCAAAATCATTAAATCCTCTTAATATATCGCACCAATCACATAATTCGTCTATCCATTGAAGTGGGTTATACCAGTTGCTCTCACCTCTAATAAAGGCAGCATACGTAGATCCTAAACGTAATTCCTCAAGTTCTAACCCTAGTGCTGCCCCTATATACCCATACGTATAATTACCTAATTGCTCGGGTGTCATTGTATGTCCTCTAAAGGTCACTGGTACACCAACTCCGGGGAATTCTGTGCCAATTGTGCCGGTAGTTCCTTCTACCTTATCACCCTCCCAAGATGTACGTAATTTGATATCCCATGTTTTTTCACGATCGACCTGATTATAAAACCATAGTAAATTTTCAGTCATCCCACACCCAATAGCATATCTAACTGTGTCATTATAAGGTGTAACACTCCTTCTCATAGCTTCTTGTACTGTTGGTCTTAGAGCTGCGTTCACTTCGTCAGTAACATCGCGAGAAGTTGGAAGTTGGTTCGCATGGGAGTTGGTTACTGTTCCAGCAACAATTCCCGCAACAACACCACCAGTAAAACCTGTAACACCACCCACAATTGCTCCTGTCGCTACAACTCCCCAACAAACGCTTCCAGTTGTAACATAAGATGAAATACCTCCAGTTACAGCACCTGCTACAGCACCAACAGCAGCTGTAATCAATGTAAAAAACTCGCCATCTAAATCCACGTATTTTTTCGGATTATTGATACAATAAGCATATTCATTAAGTGTAATTGGCAACACTGCATACCCTTTAATAACATCAGTTGCCCCGAACCGTCCGACACTAGGATTGTAATACCTAGCCTGAGCATAGTAGAGGTCAGTAATGTTATCAGATTGGTAACCGGTAAATCCAAATGGGTTGCGGAAGTGATTAGTGTTGTTTTGATGCTTACTTGCATTTGAATTAATGCTAGTGCTTGCATCGATTAGTGGCACACCAAACTCGTCATAAGAGAGTGTTTCAGCTAGGCTGTTACCCACAAGGCGTATAGGCGAGCCAAGATGGTCATTTAAGTAGGAGAACTGCTCGTTATTGTCACTACCCTCAGATTGAAGTAATTCATTACCCCAAACAAAACGCTGTTCTCCAATAGATAATAGGTCATTGTACGGCTTAGTTAGGTCAAGAGTGTATTTAACTTTGCTGAGCGGGTCTTTAATTTCTGTACTGTTACATTGTAGTGTTTCTAGCTTACTAACACGTTTGAGGAATCCATTATATTCATATTCAGCCTTACCCTTACTTGTTATAGCCTCTACCATACGGTTAGCTGAGTTAAATACAAAGCTAGATGTTGTAATACCATTTTCAATGATGCCGGTAAGGTTGCCACGCTTGTCATAGCTGTAGTCTTTAACAGCATTACCCTCAGTTGTCTTGATAAGCTGGTTACGGCTGTTGTAGCTGTGTAATGTCTTAGTGCCACTTTGCATACTCATTATACGGTTGCCTAAACTGTCATAATGGTACTCTTTAGTTTTGTTGTTATTAGCAGCCTCTGTAAGCCTGCCTAGCTTATCATAAGCATAACTGAATATTCCGCTGTCTGATTCTAGGTTCTTACGGTATTTCTCTATCTGTGTTATATTACCTACTTGGTCATAACAATACTTAAAGCTGTCTAGTATTTCATCATTTTGTTTATGTGTTAAACTCTCAATCCTACCAAGTGAGTCTGTCTTTTGATGTGTTATGATATTACCCGGCATAATACGCTCCAGTAATCTATCAGATATACTGTAGTTATACTTAGTTATACCTGTTTCTGATACAACCTCATTGATTCGCCCTGATATATCATAACTATAATTAACCTTTGTCTTATCAGGATAGGTTATTGATTCCCTGCGGCCTACTGCATCCCAAGTATAACCTATCTCTTGACCCTCATGGTCTGTTGTCTTAGTTGCCCTGCCTACAGGGTCAAGCTCTATAGTGGTTGTACCAAGCCAGTCTTTTAACTCTGTAAGCTGTCTAATTGGGTTGTAGCTTAACTCTACACTCTTACCGTCAGCATAAGCTACCTTTGTTAAGGTGCTTGCAAGGTTGTATTCATAGAGTGTTTCTAAACCTTCTTCGTCTGTTTGTGAGATAAGGTTTCCTAGCGGGTCATATCTATAGCTTGACTCTCCGTCTAGTGGTGCTGTTTTCTTTAAAATATCACCACGCTTGTTTCGCTCCCACGTAGTCACTTGCATTTCTATCTGTTTTATCTCTGCATAAGTTTCATCTATAACCCGGTACTGCTCCATACGGGTCATTCTGCCTACATTATCATAGCCGTACTTTGTACTATGCCCCATAACATCTATAACTTCGATTAGCTCTCCTGTTGGGGAGTAGAG
>JAITFS010000162.1 GCA_031281195.1 Oscillospiraceae bacterium | reverse complement strand
AATTTATAAGAAAAATTCATTTTTTTCCGGTCTCCTTAAAGTAATTATGCCTCAAATATATGCCCGTTACAGTTAGCAAACTAGCAACTTTATATTACATTCCCACTTTCTTTTGCTATTTATCGTAGCATTTTTAGGATTTTAGTGATATATGGTGTTTTTAATTAATAATTCAACGGTACGATCCAAACGTATGCGCCCAGTTTCGTCAGCATCAATTTTCCATAACGCAGGGTAGGTAGACGACTGGAAGCTCAGAGCCGCCGAACAGGCGAGTGAGCGTATACCGTGTGTTATGTGAAGGTGGGACTTTCTATGAAACGTAATTAATGCAACCGGTTGTGAAAAATACAGCAATGATCTACAACAAACTAACATCCGATGATGCCATCGGATGTTTCGTTCAGTGTGTGGGATACTCCTTTGACTGTCCAATCAGACTGCCCAGTCTTCCCACTATCCCCACTATAACACACCTACACGAGGACTTCAAGAACTTTTTCCGATCTATCAACTATAATTACCTTCTTTAAGTATGGTCGTTCCTTTATTTGAAAAAGCACTTCTTTTTCAATACTCTTATATCTAAGATTAGTCCGGCGTATATCTATAATAATATTCTTTGATTGCTTGGAGGCTCTCCTAAACTGATTCCTTATTGTAGATTTTGAATCTCCTGTCGGACTCTTTATCTCCCACTCAACACCTAGCATCATAATATCTGCCGATTTACGTTTGTAATCATCAACAGGTACAATGAATTTCACAGTAGTCTGATAATGACTTGCCAAAATGTAGGCGATATCTATCTCATGCGGTTCAGGTGGATTAGGATAATCGGTTGGGATTATTACCTGTCCAGGATTTGGTTGTCTGTGCTTTTTCTTAAACATGCTGAATACTATAACAGAGTTCTTTACATATTAATAGCCTAATTGTGCTAAATTTGCGAATGTTAATTTTTTCAAATAAGATTTACTAAACCCCGGATGCAAAGCGAAAATAATTCCGCATCAAATACTGTGTGCTTCATTATCAAAAACAATGCGAAGTATTGTCATTTCTCATTATTTTAATTATTTTACGTTTTTGTAAATAATTTACAAGGAATACTTAAAAACACATCATCTTTCCCACACATTTTAAAACCAATATTTTCCATACACTCCTCCAAACAAATAGATATTATTACTGTATATTTGCATTATAATGTTTTATCATAATATTTTCCACCCTATTTAAAAACCAATTTCATATAACGTTCTCCGCCTGTCATAGCAAGCGTTGTATACGACGTTCTCCGCCTGTCATAGCAAGCGTTGATACCTTTCAAAAACAATGCGAAGTATTACCAATTAACCACCAGATATGTGGAACGACTACCGATAGGTAGGTGTTGAGCTCAAGCCACTAATAAGATGGCGGAGCGTATACCGTTTGTTATATGAAGTTTGGGCTGATTTCTGCATTAATCTATTATTTCGTAATTATTTCCTTGAATTAAAATAGCTTTTAGATCAGGTAATTGAATATGCGTATAATCATTTGGTTGAAATTTTCCTGTATTAATACCTTCTTTTCCATGAACATCTAATTTACAATTCAAATATCCTAAATTGTCAGGATAATTTTTTGCAGAAATAATACTTCCAGCGCTTACACCAATGTATACACCTCCATTTTCAATAAATTCTATTAAAGGTGTTTTAAATCCTGTTTCATTTATTCGTTTTAACAAGTATTCAGTATTTCCTCCACAAAAATATATGGCATCATAATCAATTAGTTCATTATATTCCATTTTATAATGCAAATCATATACTTTTATATTGTCAGCAGGAATTCCCAAATCCAAAAGATCATGCATGCATTTAGGTAAAACTTCAATTGCCCCTGGGTTGATTGCAGCCGTAGGTACAAATATTACCTTAATTTGTGAAGGTTTTTTATCTAGAATTTCCATGAATTTTTTTCCGATATTCCTATTTTCAAAACCGTTAGCAGTTAAAAGTATATTTTTCATTTACATTATTCCTCCAATCATTTTAATACTGCATTACACATTCTACATCCTCTACTTTAACTTTTCTAAGTAAAATCAATCCGACAATTAAAAATGGCAATGCAAGAGCCACATTTGTTAAAGCGTTAGCGATACCTGATGCTGTTTGGTTTTGCGAAATGTCGGGAGATACGATTACATTGAATATTTGAGTAGAAACATTAGTTAAGCCGTGAAGTAGTATTGGGATCCAAAGTGTTTTTGTTCGCAAGAAAAGAGCAGCGTAAAACACTCCAAAGAAAGTCGCCCAGATGACTTGTGCAATAACCGGTAATAAATCGCCTACTATAACAATATTCATGATATGTAGAATCCCAAAAATAGCTGAAGAAATGAGACAGGCATTGATAATTCCTTTTTTTGTATGCCCCATTGCGAGAAGCAATAGCTTTAATATCAATCCCCTAATCAGTATTTCTTCAAACATGCCTGTACCAATAAAAGGGTGTAGTATGGTAATAAGTAAGGCTGGTGGGCTAGGCATGATTATACTGTTTTCCGGAAGGGACATTAAAATAAAAAGAAAAGCAAAAATGCACCAAACAAAATTAAACCATCCAAGTAGAAATCCTTTTGCTATATCTTTGATTTTGAAATCGTTAATGTTGTATACCTGCATTTTTTTCATTAAAAACACAGCAATGACCGACAATACTATTTGCCATAAAGTGAAAGGCAACAGAAAAGTTGGGTTCGCTACTGCATTATCCATTTCACCAATCATGCCAAAAACGTAAAAGAGCAATACTCCGAATCCCGTCAACGCCATAATAAACAAAGCACTTAATATGAAAGCGGAAAAGATAGTGTATTTATGAGTAATCTTA
>JAITFS010000044.1 GCA_031281195.1 Oscillospiraceae bacterium | reverse complement strand
CTAAGAGATGTTTCATAATCACTCAAACGAGAACCTTTACGTATAATACCCGGAGAAAACTTTTTATTCTCTCTTGCAAGTTGTGTTGGTACACTGTCCCAAATTGTACGTATCTGCGGTACGATATTACTTGGTGCATGTTTTGAAAAATCTCTATCATATGCGAAAAGAATTTGTTCTTGTATATTACGAACTTGTGTAAAATCTTTGTTTTGGCTATAATGTGCAACAGCTTCCGGCATACCACCAATAAAATAATACTTTCTTAGTAAGTCTATCAATTTATCTTGAAAACATGATATTAATTCCCAATCTTTGTTTAGTAATAATTCAACAAGACCTGTTTCATCAATCGCTTCTAAAAATTCGAAAAAACAAAGTGGAAATAAGTTGCAATAATCTATCTTCCCAACGGGAAAGGAAGTTCCTTGATGCATAGCAACACCCAGCAATGAACCTGCAGCAATAATACTGTACTGCGGTGCGTTTTCATAAAAGTATTTTAATGATGTGAGTGCTTTTGGTGCTTCTTGAACTTCATCAAAAACAATAAGTGTTTTATCCGGAGATATTATGTCTTTTACTTCTAACTGTAATCCTTCGATAATACGTGATGTATTAAAGTCCCCGTCAAAAAGAGAATTCATCTTATTGTTATTTTCAAAATTGATGTATGCAACATTAGAATAGTGTTTATCACCGAATTCCTTCATTATCCATGTTTTCCCAACTTGTCTGGCACCATTGATAATTAGTGGTTTTCGCAAATCACTATTCTTCCACTCGACTAACTTATCCATCAACTTACGTTTCATACACTCACCTCTGTGAACAACATAGCACAATATAACAAAAAGTGCAACCACTATTTGTTTGATTATAACGAAAAGTGGTACGACTTTTTGCGGAGCTGTTACAAAAAGTGGTACGACTTTTTGCGGAAAGTTGTAAACTCTATATCTAACAATCTCGATAGGTCATAATGACCCATCGAGATTTTAAATTGAATTTTTACACCTTTAATACATGCCGCCCATGTCCGGGTGACCACCACCGGGCATTGGAGCCGGAGGTTCGGGTATGTCAGAAACCAAGGATTCTGTTGTTAAGACCATTGCTGCTACTGATGCAGCGTTTTCGAGAGCTGAGCGGCAGACTTTGGTCGGGTCAACTATACCGGTTTTTATCATGTCGCAATACTCTTGTTTTGCTGCGTCAAAACCGTAAGTTGCTTTGCCGTTACTCTTGATTTTATCGAGAACAACAGCACCTTCAAGACCTGCATTTGCAGCGATTTGTGTAACAGGACATTCCAGAGCCTTTGAAACCAGTGCCATACCGGTTCTTTCGTCACCTGATGTGCTGTCAAGAAGCTTGTCTACTGCTTTTGATGCTACAACATAGATTGTACCACCACCGGCGACGATACCTTCTTCAACTGCTGCACGAGTTGCATTAAGAGCATCCTCCATGCGGAGTTTCTTTTCTTTCATTTCTGTTTCTGTGGCTGCACCAACCTTGATAACAGCTACACCACCGGAAAGCTTTGCAAGACGCTCCTGGAGTTTTTCTTTATCATAATCGGATGTGGTAATTTCAATCTCTGTGTTGATTTGATTGATACGTGCTTTGATTTCTTTTGCATCACCTTTACCTTCAACGATGATGGTATTGTCTTTTGAAGCTTTGACTTGACGTGCTGTTCCGAGCATTTCTACTGTTGCTTCTTTGAGTTCCATACCAAGCTCGCTGGAGATAACCTCGCCACCTGTGAGTGCTGCGATGTCGCGGAGCATTTCTTTACGTCTGTCGCCAAAACCCGGAGCTTTTACGCATAAACATATAAATGTACCACGAATCTTGTTGAGGATGATTGTTGCGAGTGCTTCACCTTCAACATCTTCTGCGATGATAACAAGCTTACGTCCACCTTGAACGACTTGTTCAAGTACAGGCAGAATCTCTTGAATGTTCGAGATTTTTTTGTCTGTGATAAGAATGTATGGGTCGTCGATAACAGCTTCCATTTTTTCTGCATCTGTTATCATATATGGTGTGATATAACCACGGTCAAACTGCATACCTTCAACAACCTCTGAGTATGTTTCGGCTGTTTTTGACTCTTCGACAGTGATAACACCGTTGCGTGAGACTTTTTCCATTGCTTCGGCAATTAAATCGCCAATCATATCCTCGCCTGATGATACTGCACCAACACGAGCAATGTCTTTTGAGCCTGATACCGGTGTTGAGTTTGCTTTGATTGCATCAACTGCTGCAATAACTGCTTTTTCGATACCTAATTTCATAACCATTGGGTTTGCACCTGCGGCTACGTTTTTGATACCTTCGCGAATCATTGCTTGTGCGAGCATTGTTGCTGTTGTTGTACCGTCACCTGCTACATCGTTTGTTTTTGATGCAACCTCTTTAACGAGTTGAGCACCCATGTTTTCAAACGGGTCTTGCAGTTCGATTTCTTTTGCGATTGTAACGCCGTCATTTGTGATTAGCGGGGAGCCGTACTTTTTATCAAGAACCACGTTCCTGCCTTTTGGTCCAATTGTTAGTCTGACTGTGTCAGCAAGATGGTTGACTCCTTTTTCTAAAGCTCTGCGAGCTTCTTCGCCGTAAATAATTTGCTTTGCCATTTTTGTAAACTCCTCCTATTTCTACTTCACAATTGCAAGGATGTC
>JAITFS010000184.1 GCA_031281195.1 Oscillospiraceae bacterium | reverse complement strand
TGCTGTCAGGAAGGTTTTGAGTTTCGATTAAGTGGTGACCCGATATTTCCTGATGATTTCCCTAAAGACAGAGCAACAATTATAATAGAAGGCACTATTAAAAATTATCAAGAAGGACGCAGGAACTTTTTGTATATAGCAACCGAGGAGATAGTTAATAGTTAATAATTAATAATTAGTAATTAATAATGAGTAGAAAGTAGAGAGTAGAAAGTAGAGTACTCTTATGCCCTCTTTAGCAAAATGAGGCTAAAGTCAACAAAGTTGACTTAGGGTGATTTGTAATAAAACACTAAATATTAAACCTTTATGAACGAGATAAAGAATAAGGATTAGGGAATAGTAGATTAACAATGAATATTAGACAGACGACAATTTTTGATACGCCACAGCCTTATGGGCCGCTTGCAAGCCGTTTACGCCCACGTGATTTACCTGAATTTGTAGGGCAGAAGCACTTGCTTGGTGAAGGAAAAGTGCTGCGGCGGATGATTGATAATGACATGGTATCATCAATGATATTTTGGGGACCGCCGGGAGTTGGAAAAACAACACTTGCCAGGATAATCGCAGGACGAACCAAAGCAGAGTTTATCAATTTTAGTGCAGTAACAAGTGGGATTAAAGAAATCAAAGAAGTTATGAACCAGGCAGATAAAATGGCAATTATGGGAGATAAAACCATTTTATTCATTGATGAAATTCATAGATTTAATAAAGCACAACAAGACGCATTTTTGCCATTTGTAGAAAAAGGAAGCATTATACTAATCGGTGCAACAACGGAAAACCCGTCATTTGAAGTAAACTCTGCATTATTATCACGTTGTCAGGTTTTTGTGTTAAACGCTCTGAAGCAGGAGGATTTATTTGAATTAATAAAAAACGCTATAAAAGACCCGCGTGCTTTTGAAGGTAAAAAAATAAATATAACCGACGATATGCTAAATATTATAGCAAACTTTGCAAATGGTGATGCACGAGTAGCTTTGAGCATATTGGAAATGGTGGTATTAAACGGTGAAATCACAAAAACAGGAATAAAAGTAACAATGGAAATGCTTGAACAATGTATTAGCAAAAAATCTCTGTTGTACGATAAAACGGGCGAAGAACACTATAATATTATCTCAGCACTCCATAAATCCATGCGTAACAGTGATGTTGACGCTTCAATTTATTGGCTTGCCAGAATGTTAGAAGCAGGAGAAACACCACTTTATGTGGCACGGCGTGTGATACGCTTTGCAAGTGAAGACATAGGAATGGCGGACAGCCGGGCAATGCAAATCGCAGTCACAGCATACCAAGCTTGCCATTTTCTTGGTATGCCTGAATGTGCGGTGCATCTTGCTCACGCTGTGACATACATGGCACTGGCACCTAAGTCAAATGCATTGTACATTGCTTATGAGGAAGCAGCATCAGATGCAAAAACTAAACTCGCTGAACCGGTACCAATGCAAATCCGTAATGCTCCAACTAAGCTGATGAATGAATTAGGTTACGGAAAAGGTTATATATATGCTCATGACACAGAGGATAAATTAAGCAATATGCAGTGTTTACCTGATTCACTTGTTGACAGAAAATACTATATCCCAACTGAACAAGGACAAGAACAAAAAGTAAAAGAACGAATGTCACAAATTGAAAAGTGGAAGAGAAACAACTCTTAACAAAACACAACCAATCGGCTAATTGTCTAAATGAAAAGGGATGCTTAAATGAAAATTAACAAACATTATTATTTTTCTCTAATATTACTTGTTTTAATAATTGCAGTAGTAATGGTTGCATCATGCGATAATAATGAAGAGCAAGATGATGTTATTCCACACGTAAACTTGATTGATGAATATATTTTTCTAGCTCAAGATGGGTATAATATTTTAGATATCGGCACAGCAAGAATGATAAACGGTTTACTAATTCATGATGAGCTTATCTATTACATTTTTGTTGAGTTAATATATATATCAGAAGAGGATGATACTTATTATCAAATCATACAAATCAGAGGAGTTGATATACATGGAAATATTTCCAATAGTATATCAATTCCAATTAGCGAACTTATCCATATTGATGTTCTTGGATTTAATATAGATCAAAACGGAGAGCTTATAATAATCGTTCAAGAATATGATGAGGGAAGAGTTAGAAGTTCTCTTAATTATGAAAGATACAATTTAGCCGGAGAAATATTGCATAGAGAAGAATTGTTCACAATAGGTAATCGTTATTGGGTAGGTGCTCACTTTAGTGAAAATGGATACATAGCAGTTATAGAGTTTAGTTTACAAAACGGTTCCAGCGTTCATATATGGGATGATACATTAACGTTAATAAATAATATTCCTCTTTTTTCTTATACATTTGCATTTGGAACAGATGGTGTTATTTTGAGTCGAGCAGAAGACGATATGACGATTCAGATTATAGATATATCAACCGGAAAAGTTTTAGAGGAACACAGCTTTTTACTCGACAATTACATTACAGGTATTTATGTAGCAGATGAAACCAGTCGCTTTGATTATTTTATACATACAGAGAGACATCTCTACGGATTTATCTTAGATGAAGAAGAGTTAAATCATATATTAGATTTTTTTGAATCAAATTTAAATCTCAGAGCGGCTGACTTTCGTATGACCTTCGGATCAGAAGATAAGGTAGTTATTGCACAAAATCGAAGTCCAAGAGGTCTGTTTGACTTTGATACCGAAATTGAACTGTCTGTACTTAGACCTGTGGATAGAGCTGTTTTGGAAAAAAATGATCGAATAGTGCTGGCTGGATTCGGACTTCAAAATTTTATTTTAATAGAAAATGTTATGGATTATAATCGTAGAAACCCTTTTCAACAAATAATCATACGAGATTATTATGATCTAAATAATGACATCGATTATGAGCAATCAATTGTTAGATTTCATTTAGATTTACTGACTGGTGCAGCACCTGACATTATTTGGATTGATTACTCCCGCTCTATTGATTTTGCAGAATTGATTGATTCATTAATTATGCAAGGATATTTCTCAAATTTGTATGATTTTATTGATTCAGATCAAACACTAAACCGTGAAGATTTCTTCCCTAACATATTAAAAGGATATGAAGACAGGAATGGTTTACTGCCGGTTATTGGAAATCGGTTTTTACTCAAAACCATGATTTCTGTTGACCCTTCGATAACCGAAGAAACTTGGTCAGTTAATGAGTTTTTTAAAGTAATGGATAATACTATAAATCTAGGAAACACAGAACCAATAGGAGGTTTAACAGGTGTAGATTTTGTTTTAACAATGGTCGAGCTTATGAGTGACGAATTTATAGATTTTGATACCGGAAATTGTTACTTTGATAGTGAAATATTTATTCGTTTGCTCGAGTTAGCAAAGATTACATCTGCAAATCCGGATCCAAACAACATTTTTAACATAGAACCGAATTTTAATCAATTAACAAGCGGCAGACAGATTGTTGATATAATACAGTTTTTTGGACTAACCGGCTGGATAGATGGTCATCGAGAGGGGATGCCTAAAGATTTTAACTATAATTTTATAGGTGCTCCGGGAGCAAATGGTGGTAAACATTTAGTTCATTTTCCAGGTACATTTAGCATCTTTGAAAACAGTCAAAACAAAGATGCAGCTTGGCAGTTTGTAAGAGAAATCCTCTTACCAGATGCAACGTACACCGGGATGAAATATCTCACATTACGAATAGATGATTTTGAAGCTCATTTAAACTCTGCTTTAATATCAGCTGATAAAAAAACAGATCTTTGGAATATGGTAAATAGTGCTACTGTGTTTAAGGAAATTAATGGAACCTTACTTGCATTAATTACAGAAAGTGTTGAAGATTATTTAAATGGTCTGCAAACAGCAGAACGAACAGCAGAAATCATCCAGAGTCGTGTTTCAATATATCTATCAGAGCGGAATTAAGTGGAAGAAAAACAACTCTTGACAAAACACAACCAATCGGCTAATATATAAGTGCACTTATGAAACAGCCGAAAGGATTTTATCATGTACATTAAACGTCATATTGAAGATGTATTAAAAGAAGCGATAAAAGAAAAAGGTGCATTATGCATAACCGGTGCTCGTCAGGTTGGAAAATCAACCGTATTAAGAACACTATTTTCAGAGTATAAGGAACTATCATTAGACGAAAGCAGATTGCGAAATCTAGCTATTAAACAACCTGAGGAGTTCTTTGAGCAATTTCCACCACCGGTTTTTGTAGATGAAGTACAATATGCACCGTCTCTTTTTTCATATATAAAACTCTATATAGATAGAACCGGAGAAAAAGGAGCATTTTTACTATCAGGTTCTCAACGTTATGAAATGATGCAGGGAGTAACGGAAAGCTTAGCAGGCAGGATTAGTTTAATTGACCTGTATGGTCTATCAATGCGTGAGATATTTAATGATATATGTCGGGATGCATTTATACCAACAGAGGAATATTTGGAAAACCGTAAACCGCAACCAATTAAATATAACGAAATCTGGGAAAATATTTGGCGAGGTTTTTTTCCTGAGATTGTTGGACAAAATACAAACTGGTCACGATTTTATTCATCTTATATTCGAACCTATCTTGATCGTGATGTGTCTAAATTAGCTCAAGTTGGAGATTTGTTAAAATTTGAAAGTTTTATGGTTGCAGTAGCGGTACGAACAGGAGGATTGTTAAATATAGCTGAGGTAGCAAAAGATACAGGAATTAGTCAACCAACTGCTGAAAGATGGCTTTCGATTTTGATTGCATCAAACATTGTTTATGTATTAAAACCATATCATAACAATGTTTTAAAACGGTTAATAAAAACACCAAAGGTGTATTTTTTAGACACAGGCTTAGCCAGTTACTTAGTTGGTTGGGATAATGCGCAGGTTTTGCAAAATGGAGCAATGTCAGGAATGATATTTGAAACCTTTGTTATAAGTGAAATTATCAAATCCTGGACAAACAAGGATGGTGTAACTCCTAACATGAATTTCTACTTCTTCCGTGACAAGGATGGAAACGAAATAGACTTACTCATAAAACAAAGTGGAACACTTTATCCAATTGAGATAAAAAAACACATCAGTTGTGATTCTAGTGATATTACTGCGTTTAAACAGATTGATAGAATACCTGATATGAAACGTGGTAATGGCTGTGTAGTTTGCATGGCTAATGATGTATTGCCGATTACAAAAACTGACAAAGCAATTGGTGTAAGATATTTGTAAAACCTAGCAATAGCAATGCATTAAGGAGGATTGTCAAAATGACAATCAAGACGGTAGAACAAACCGTGTAGGAATTGTCGAGTTTGTCTCTGATGAATATATGCATACGATTGAGGAGAATTCTAATAATTCTGTGATGTGGCTTAGATAAAGACTCGATAATGATGGAATTATGGGATATAGGGTGTCGATGTATGGTGGGTGTGGGAGGTGAGTTACAAAAATAAATATCACGTATTAAATTGATATTATACTTACAAAAGTACAAAAATGTATTTAAGTATTGTACATTAAAAAGAGTCAGAGTATAATGGGCACAACCTGTACCCATGCTTTATCTACATAGCAAAAGTGTTGACTTCTCTGACAACTTTTATAGGGTTCGTATACAAATAAAAAAATGTTGAGTAATGTTTTTAGGAGATATATTATATGGATAGAGACGCTGTACAACAATGGATAGGGGATAGTTTTAAAATGTTACCCATATTATTAATTCTACTTTTTACTTGTTTTATCACTGCAAGAGTTTATGAATTACTCAGAAAACACACATACGGAAAGGTGAATAGAATTGATATTATTAATTGTAACTGGCAAATAAAAGCAGTGAATAATCGCGGCATACCTCTTACGCTGTGTACGAAACCATCAATATCGCAGATATGGCGTAAAACCAAATCAAATGGAGAATGTACTCATAATAATAATCCCTGCAAGCACCAAATTATTTACGAACAAGAATACCGTCCTTCTGAAAAGATTAGATTCTTTGACCATTTAGTTACGTTTCTTGTTTCTATTGTTTCCATTGTTTTAGCAATAATCTACATTTAAGGAGTGAGGAACATGCATATTATACCAAACAGCGAACAGCCAAACAGAGGTGGAAGATTCTATCAAAGCAATTTGTATAGGAAATTTAAAGACATTTTTAGAATCTTGTTAGATAAGGATTTTGCTTTAGGAGGTCTCTATAAAACTGATACCTATGTATCTGTCGACCCGTATATAGAAAACAGAATAAAAGAAATGATGGATAGTCCTGTTCATAGCTTTACACCATTATTAGGAGATACTGGTATAGGAAAGACGCACCTAATTCTGTACTGTATAGAGAATTATTACTCAATGTCTTTTGACAGAGACAAAGCAAATATTATGAGCGTACCAGGTAAAAAGGATACGTATGATATATTAGCCTATTATCCACATGAACGCACTAGTCGGCAAATGATAAAGGACTCTAAAGGCTTGCTTACTGCTCGTGTTTTATCAATTTGTGATGAAATTAGTAAGCATTTCGACGGTACACAATGGGAATTCAACTATAATGAAAGCGAAATAGAATATTTTATCAACTCAACAAAAAGTGAGATAAATTATTACCCACATGAAGCAAAGTCTTTTTCTAGTGCATTATCAAAATTGAAATATTTTCTAACAAAAAAGAATTTGCCAATCCGGTCATTTGTACTTATTTATGACGATATGGAGTCTTTAGATCCTGAAGATCAAAGTATATTTGTACATCAACAGCTCAAGTTTTATGAGTGCTTCCAACACTCTGACAACTTCAACTCCAAACTGAGATTCTTTTTCTGTATGAGATTTTCTACATATCATAGTATTTCAAAAAAAGATAACTTTAATACACATAGAATATCTGAAGAGCTTAAACTGTGCAATCCACCCCCAATGAGTGAAATATTCGAGAAACGATTTAAGTATATTGTTGATTATTTTGACATTTTAAGCAATGTTAAAAAGGTAGATGAATGGGAAAGAGCTAGAGACATTATGTTCTTGCTTTCTGAGAGAATAGAAAAGCTTGGAGATACAATTTTATATGATTTGAACAATATGAACGTTAGTGAGGCACTGGACACATTCTATAAAGTCTTGACAAATTACACATGGACTCAACGGAATAAGAATCAGTATGCTAGCTTTCGTATAGAGGAAGAGGACTATTCGATTAATTCAGAAAATATATTTAAGGTAATATTTATGGAAGAAAGTGAGATATACTACAGCGGAAACAACTCTATTAACACAAACCCTTTTTATGAAGGTGGAGGCAGGATTGTATACGATTTGTTTTCATTGTATGTCTTGCTATATGCAAACATTAAATATAATAGATTTATAAATAGTAGGAACCACCCTGATTTACTTTTTGGAATTGAAGAGATAAAAGAAATGTTTGGATATATGTTTATGATAACAACTCAAGACATATCCAGTTTGATAGATAAAATTATTCGACATTTCATATCAATTGATTTGATTAAAACAAATGATATTGTGAAAGAAACGAGCTACTCAGGTTTAGATACTCGTTGTTACTTAAAGGCACGTGGACACACTATTTTCGAACAGTTTTGTCGACGGAGTATATTGTTCGAAATTTTTAGAGATTCTTTCAGCTTGAATGATGCCATCTATAAAACTGAGGTTTCAAAAGAACTTAGCAATCAAGCTTTATTTGAAGAGTTCTTTAAGTATATTAATGAAATATGGAAAATTGAGAAACCTCTTTTCAAATTAATTCTTAATGATATAGATAAAAGGGAGTTATATGAAATGAAATTTGGTGAAAATTTGATTAGCGAACATCTTATATATGCTCTCAAAATGTCTATGGATAACTATTTCCGTGGCAATGCAAATCAACAGGAGTATATTGCATTAATCAGTAAAATAGATGATATAAATAGTGAGATTGCTTATTTGAAGAATAACTAACGATAAGCATGGTCAATATTGGAACATATATAGAACATATTTAACGAAGGTGAGCTTAAACAGAACTCAGTTGTTGCAAATTATGCTACAACTGCTACTGATAGTGGAACATATCAGGTAGAACACTTCAACCTCGATGATATTATTTTGTAGGCTATAATGCGAAATCCCTGCATAGCACACAATATCGTAAATTATTGTCAAGCGAAAAATGCACCAACTAATAGACGTGTTTTAGTCTCATAATTTACCTTTTTTCTTCATCCAATCTTTCTTTCAATAATATTCCTCGATTTGCAATCTACAATGAAGTCCTTTGTCTGCTGTCGGTACTTCTCTGCGTTTCGTCAACCGAGTTGCAAGCCGGACAGTTTGATACCAAGTTATTTACAAAGCGTGCGGTTCTGTCGATTCCGATATATCGTGTCTGCAAGTATTTTTGATGGTAGCATTCTGAAGCGTTCTTTGTATCTTCTATCGAATTTTTCAGCAATATCCCCTCATTGAAATTGTCGAGTTTATGTTGTCTATTAAAGTATAGCTGTTAACTATGCCAGTACTACTTTCGTACCAAACTCTGTTTTAGCGTTTGCTTTACTGCTCAATCAGTTAATATTCTAGTGCGAGAAAGTGTTATTAAGATGTTAATGTTTCTTAAATCAATTTGTAGTAAGAACATAATGATATGGAATTGTTACCAGATTAAATCCAGTTCGAGCAAAACTAAATAACATCCTACAGATTGTAAAGAAATATGGGTTTTGTAAAAAATTAATGTAAGCTAAGAAAATATTTAAATGAATGAGAATAACAACGACAATTTCTTATCACGATATGAAAAAATTTTCGTGAAATTGGGAGGATATTTATTTCGATAATTCTATTGCGTTTGACGATGCTAGTCAGTTTTCTTGGTATGTTGGAATAAAATATGATAACAATAAAATGTTTAATCTACGAGGACGAGGCAACTCTTCTGAAGGTCATCCACCGGAAGAACAATTTAGCGTTTTAACGGATTTTATAAAGACAATCGGTGCAGAAATAATGGAGTGACATATAGCTAGAAGGGTTATAGAGTAAGATAGTCAACTGTGTAACTTTTGAAAAATATGTATTGACTTTATTAATACATTGATATAATATGAATAATATCTCGCTAAAAATGATTATAAATGGGTATAGTGTAAAGACTTAGAAAAATAAAGAGGAGGGATTAAATCATGGCAGGACAAATTCGTATGACCCCAGAAGATATGCGTTCTAGAGCTGGTGATGTAGACGGACAACGCAATGCATTTGGAGATGTAATCACTAGAATG
>JAITFS010000102.1 GCA_031281195.1 Oscillospiraceae bacterium | reverse complement strand
GACTTTATCCTTATGATAATCCAAATAAAGACAACGAGGAAAGCCTACGTGGCAGTAATCAAGAAGTGGCTGAAAAACTTCGTAATGAAATCCAGGCAAAGGTTGATGTTGCAGGTCTTGAAATAATCGAAGCACGTATAACTCATTTATCATATTCAGAAGAAATAGCCGCAGTTATGCTACAAAGACAACAAGCATCAGCAATAATTGATGCACGCAGCATGATTGTTGAAGGTGCTGTTGGTATGGTCGAGATGGCTCTATCCAAGCTTAGTGAAAACAACATCGTTGAGCTTGACGAAGAACGAAAAGCTGCAATGGTGAGCAATCTGCTTGTTGTTCTCTGCGGTAACAAGGATACCCAACCGGTGGTTAACAGCGGGTCAATTTATTAAGAAAGCTGATAACTATGTTAATCTATCCTGTACGAAAAGAGGCGAAAAGATTTGGTAGAAAAAGAAAAAAAGCAAATACCGCTCAGATTGTCAGCATCACTTTGGAAAGAGCTGGTAGCCTGGTCTGAAGACGACTTCCGCTCTCTTAACGGGCAGATAGAGTATATTCTACACGAAGCTGTTAACAAACGAAAAAAATCGAGGAACGTATCGAGTTAAGCTTAGAATTAACAGCTTCTGTGTAGTACATCTAGATATTTTACAAAAATAAAATGTATGCAAACCTATTGTGTTTTGGCAAAACTGTGGGGTGAGATTCAAAAATTTTCTTGACAAAAATACTCAAATTGCCCAAAATCAGACATAGTAAGACCTGGTGGGTTGACTCCATTAAGAATCCGAAACTCTTTCCGATTTTTGTACAAAGAGGTTGAACATGAAATGTATAATGGTAACAATGCTTACTATCGTTATGCTTACAAGCGTGCTTTCTGCTTGTTCAGACAACAGTGATACCGATGAACCTCCGGAGTACGTTCTAACACCTACGATGATATCGCTAACAGAATTATCGCAAACTGTAGGTGATATTGATAATATCGTACTAGGTGATGGAATAATGTACTTTAGTGCTATTCAAAAAAATAATGATTCACTGTTTTTTGAAACTTTCTTATACTCGGTAGACTTCGATGAAAATAACATAAAAAATCTGACAGAGTTACATAATTACACTCCGTATTACGTTCCCGAAGAAGCAATGGGTGGCGGTGTGGTTATTACTGCTATGCATTTAGATGACTATAATAACCTTTGGGTAACAGAACTTAGCGAGTTTTTCACATTTAACTTACCTGATGGATTTAACATTGACGATGCAAAAGATGATGAAATGTGGGAGTATCATGAGGAGCTTGAACCATATTATGTTTTGCGAAAGTTTGATATTACCGGTAATGAAATTCTATCGATTGATATTGAAAATCATATAAAAGACCTAGATCGTACCATTTCTTTGATTTCCGATAAAAATGGGTATGTATATATAAGAACCATGTTCACAATAACTGTTTTTAACAACGACGGTGAATTCCACTTTCAACTGATGCAGCAAATAGGCATGATTCGTGAACTTATCCGATTATCAAACGGTTCAATCTCGTTTACAACACTTAATGAAGGGCGTAGAGTACTATGTCTGATAGATGTCGAGAATGGTGCGTTTGGTGATTTTATTGAATTACCCGATGACGCTCGAGATGTTTTTTCTGGAGGTAATAATTATCTTTATTTATTCAGTAATGGTGAAAGCCTGTTAGGTATTGATTCAGATAAAGGTTTTGAGATATGGCTTTTGGATTGGATGTTGAGTAACATTTCACCGAATAATATAGCAAACATGACGTTACTTTCGGATGAACGTATTGTATTTACTGCTGATGTTGCAGGCAACACAGATATTATATCACTTACGTTAGCACCACCAATTAATCCGGATGACATAAAAATTCTTACACTCGGTATACCATATTCTGATCAAAGACCGGGCTTGCGTGATGTTATAGCTCAGTTTAATAGAACCAGTAGAACACATCGTATTGAGCTTATTGATTATTTTGATTACGTTTCTCTTAACGATTTTTATGGAGAAATGCAAAGAGCAATAGACAGACTCCTGTTAGACATAACATTAGGAAGAGCACCGGATATATTGTTTGTTACAGACTTACCTTTTTATGATTTAGCAGCAAAAGGAGTATTCGTTGATCTCTATACCTTTATTGATGCAGACCCTGATATATCACGTGATGATTTGGTAGAAAGTGTATTTAAGGCTCATGAAGTAAACGGAGGTTTATATAGCATCTTCGATAGTTTCGGACTTTGGACATTTTCAGGGTTAACGTCTGTAGTAGGTGATACACCGGGATGGACAATGGGTGATTTAAAAGCGTTGATTGATGAAAATCCCCAAGCTGATTTACCATTTGGCCGTTTTAAGAGCAAAGCAGCATTCTTACATTTTATGATCAATATGATCTCAGATGATTTTATTGATTTTGATAAAGGGACAGCACACTTTGACGGAGGCGACTTTGCAGACCTTCTTGTTATGGCAGATTCGATAGATACTCCCGGTAGTGAAATGCTCAAAACACACGCTTACAACGATACTATTTGGACCGGATTTATAAACTTTGAAGATAACATGGAAATAAAATCCTCGAAAAGACAACTTATTCAAGCAGAAGGTGTATTTTCATTTCCTTTTTTCCCAAGTGCGATTGAGCAATATAGTGGTGAAGACTATATATTTATTGGATTTCCAACAGAGAGTAGAATTATCAGCAGACTTGCAGTTAATGCACAGAACACTCAACCTTTTATAAGGCGTACTTTAGACTTCGCCATTACATCAACAAGCAATGATAAAGAAGGTGCGTGGGATTTTATCCGTATGGTGTTGACACCTGAACATCAACACAGACTTAATACCATCGAAGAATCAGGTTCCGGTTTCCCAACTATACAAATAGCTCTTGATGATGCTATTAGTTTAGCAGTAAATCGCAAGGATTTTAATCGTTGGGATTGGATATCAACAGAAGATGCTGATAAGCTTGTTCATTTAATTGAGAATATTCAAGGAATGGTGTTTATAAGCGAAGCACTGTGGGGTATTGTTATAGAAAGCGCTATTGACTATTGGAATGGACAGAAATCTTTGGAAGATACTGTTCACATTATACAAAACAGAGCATCAATATATGCTGCAGAGCGTGGTGGGTAAGTAACAGTTTGACGAGGGTTTGACACAAGAAAACTTTTACCTTTATACTCTGAAATCGCACTATGCTTTTTGAGCTTTATAACAAGAGAACATTGTTCCCGCACCGTGTGCGTTATTAGATAAAGCGTTACAACGAAGTGGGAGATATGCTCACCACTTGTCGGGATACGACACCCTAACTAACGCAACCGCTTGAGGAGTGAGGTCATCTAACGGAGTTATATTCCTTTAATCTTGTTTCGTTGTCATAAGCAAGGATATATTCGTTATATTCGTCCATATCAAAATCTTTTTTCTCTTCTTCTGAGAACGTCCCGCAACATTGGTAAAAAACGTTGCATGGAAAATCTCCGCAATCCCCGCAATGGTTTAATCCTTTTTCAAGGACACATTTTCTGACAGAGCAGTTATAGTCCAATGGATTGTTTTTACAACCGCTGCAACTATCCATTATGGTAGGGTCAAGCCCATAATATTTATGCCACATTTCTGCCAGCGTTTTTCTCTGATCGTTCTTTTCGACATTTGGTTTATATGCTTTACATAAATCACAGCGACAGCCGCACATCGCTAATACTTGATTTTCATTCATTCTTTTTTTCCTCCTTTCCGTTTTTTTAAGACCATCGGTATAAATACATCTTGTTGGTATTTGTTAAATCTATTTGCAATATCCCACGGTAAAATTTCCTCAATCATTTCCGGGCGATTTTTATCTAAATCGAAATCGCTGTTGTTATGTACCCATTCTCTCAAAAGCACAAAAGTATCATCCAAGCTTTCAAAAAAAGCAGCGGCGACAACGTACAAGCCACCCGGTAAAGTTTCGTCCAAGTAAACCGTTTCGTTCTTGTAATCATTGGGGATTTTTATTAGCATAACCCATTCATCCCCCGACTCTTTTCGCAAGAAGCAATCCCTCATACCGGGAACAGGTACAAAGCCATAACCTGAAAACAAGTTTTGCATATTAATCTCGTCTAATCTTTCAACTTTACCTGTTTTATGGCGGGAGGTTAAAACACGCATTTCAGGCAATCTGATAATTCGAACATCATGCAATCTTAACGCTTCACGGCTGACTTCCGAAAGCTTTTCAAACGTGATTGTTTCATCTTTTTTAATTGTGGCAAGCCGTTTTTCGGTTTCCTCATAAAGCAAAGTAATTGCAGAAATTTTCTTTATACCGTTCATCAGCATTTTATGGAGGAACTCATCAACGAGTTTTCTTAATTCCGATAAAGCAGATATTTCCGTATCAAGCGAATCAAGCTTGTCTACAAACGTTTGTATCAACACCGCTGTGCTTTCGCTTTTGAAAATTGTGACTATATCTTTGACAGGAATTTGCAGCTTGCGTAAAACAATAATTTGTTTTAGCCGTTCTAGAGCGGCAGCATCGTAATACCGTTGTGCTTTATTGTCAGGATGGTTGCTCCATAAAAGCCCCACTTCCTCATAATATCTAAGCGTCCTGCTCGACACTCCATAGCTGTCAACGACTTCGTTTATTCTTATCAATTCCAAAAACATCACCTCACGAATCAATTATACAAGTTGACGTAAGGTCAATGTCAATTGCTTTTTGAAAAAATATTGTAAATTTTTTGGAACATTGTAGAATGTTGACAACCCTAGCCCCTACCGTAGGTTTGCATACAGGTCTTCCAGAGTTTTAATGTGTGATTTTAATGCAGCACGCACCTCTGAAAGTTTATATGCTTTTGTTAAACCATTTAACTCTCGACTTATGCTATTTGAAATCTTAGAAAACGCAAACTCTAATGATTGTTTATTCGTTTGCGGTGGTTCACTTCTGCGTTCATCATAAGTACCGTCTTCTATGCTCCCGATAATTTCTGTTATATCGTCTTCTTTGCTTGACAATATTTCTTCCAACTCTTTTCTTGTAACTTTTATCTCACCTAATAGAATGTTTTGTTTAGCTTCCGGCGATATTTCACCAATAGCAATTAGGACATCTGCCAGCTTTGAGTCACGCTCTATGGTTCTGGGTGAAACTTTGTATTTCTCGGCTAAAACTTTTGATGTTGCAAGGCTTTGAGGTTTAACGCCATTTTGGCGTTTAACCTCATCATGTTGATTTATACCCTCATCATTTTTGATAGTTCTTCTTACTGCGTGGTAGTGTAAACCACGAAAATATCTGAGCTGATATGGTGTAAGATTTCTGCGTAGAATCTGATTTCTTATCATCCAAATCATAACATCATCACGAGAGTTAAACTCCATTGTTACGGTCTCAAACGGCAAATCATGTTTTTGTGCGATACTAAACCGGTTGTAACCATCGATTAAAATATCATTCCAAAGCACCAAAGGGTCACGAATACCGTTTTCTAAAATGTCCGTTTCCAAATCAGAGTATGTTTTTTCATCAAGCATAGGGAGCAGATACTGAAAATCCTTATCAAGTATAATGTTTTGCATAATAAATACCAACCTTTTTATAATTATGCATAACAGTATAACATGCTTTTTATTGTTTGTAAAAAATATTTTATTAAAAATGATAAAAATTGTTAACTAAATATAGTTTCATCATGTTAAACTTCTGTTATAGAAATATGAAAGGGTCATAAAAATGATAAACGATCAATATATTAAGAAAATTATTCAAGGGCATGAGTTGTATTGGAATATGCTTGGAAGTTTAAATGGTAATAAAAATCATAAGGGTGATATATGCTGGCTTAGCGGAGATATAAATTACACTTATAAGGTAAAGCTGCATGAATCAGATTATAACGCAGAAATCAATAAAATTATAAATAAACTGAAAAATAAAAAAATCCCGAATAATCTGATAATAACTCCGGATTCAACTCCAAACGATGTAAATATATGCGATTTATTTCTAAAACATGATTGTTTTGCAATTTCCGGAACTAATTTTGGGATGGCAAAAGAAATCAATGAAAACAATGCAAATAGCATTGCAGATAATAATAAAATGCATGAAAGTGGTATCGAAATCTTTAAGGTCTCTAACCCATATCAAATAAAAATGAGCGGAGCAATATTAAATACAGCATTTGAATACGATATATTTTCATTAACGCATTATACTGATATATTCAATAGTCCTCGTGTTCATTTCTATTTAGCTGAGCAAAAAGGAATCCCAGCCGGTGCGTGTATGGCGATACATGCTGATGATTTTGTAGAAATTGCGTGGGTTTGCACACTAAAAGGATATAGAAAAAAAGGCATCGCCGGGTATTTGCTAAACATGGCTGAACAGGATGCTTACAAAAAAGGTCTAAAGCTGTCTGTATTATCAGCATATCCCGAAGGCCTAAACGCTTATATCCGTGCAGGCTATAAACAATATTGCGAGATTTTCACCCTTGAGTATAAAGGTTGATATCAGAGAGAGACTATACACAGCGAGCAAACCGTTATATTAACACAAAGAAATAAACAATGGAGGTGTACAGTAAAAAGATGGAAATATTTGAAGGATTAGAATTTAGAACTTTTGACGACACTGATGTAGAAATATTCACTCCCATTTTCAAAAAAGCATTTGATAAAGATTCACAAATGCATCTAAAAACTTGTGGTGGTCCGAATGGTTATGAGGATGGCGGGTTTTTAAAGCAATGGTATTTAACAAATAAAAACGGTGCATTTGCAATTTCAAAAAATAATATCCCAATTGGCGGAATAAATGTTTTTGTGAATTTACAGAAAAAAGAGGGATTTTTGGGTAATATGTTTATCGATACTGATTATGAGGATAATGGAATTGGTGTTTTATGTTGGAAGTTTATAGAATATAAGTTTCCTCAGATAAAAACATGGTTTACAGAAACACCAAAATATTCCACAAGGAATCATCATTTTTATGTAAATAAATGTGGATTCAAAATATGGAAAATAGAAAACCCAAGAGAAAGAGACAAAGGTCAATATTTTTTGATAAAAACAATGAATTGAGACTTTTACGAAGGTGTATTCAATGAGTGCAGAAAATTGGAAAACTGCGTATGGGAATAATAAACAAAAACGACCGGGTATAAATGAAATCAAATTATTTTTACCTGAAAATATAGCTACTTTATTTGAAGAGTTTTCAAATTATCTTAA
>JAITFS010000051.1 GCA_031281195.1 Oscillospiraceae bacterium | reverse complement strand
GCGCATGCCTCAAAGGCTGATATTTTTGAATAATGGACATGTGCATCAATAATTCTCACTTTTCTCTCCTAGAAATGTAGTTTTTTGTTTCTAAATAAATCACCCGTTTTCTGTGAACTCTCCGTCGCACGAATTCGGCACATCTCTTTACTAAGGAAGGTATGGAGTCCTACTCTACTTTCTTAGCTCTACTCTCTACTTTCTAAATCTCAAAACTCAATGCGGTTTAGGTCACACAGTGAGTCTATTGTTAGTTCTTTTTCTGTTAGTATACAGAAGATTGGTTTTGTTGTATAGGTGCTTGTGTTTGGGGTGCGACCTCGCATTTCAAAGTAGCAACCTGCTGTGTTTAAGTCGTGATGTAAATAATGACTGCCACGATCTCGTACTGAATTCTTATAGATATATATACTTTCGGAGCGTGGGTTGTTTCCGACGTGAGTAACCTTTGCCAAGTAATCGTACCAGTATTCGTCATCACCTATTCCCGTCTGTATCTTGTATTTCGTTTTGTAGTCCGCTTCAAACTCAACATAAATGTCTGTCATGTTTTCTTTTCCTGATAAAAACAGCTCTGTGTTTACTTTTATATCAATAAAACGTCCTGTGTTGTTATGAGCTTTTGTAAACTGACACAATATCGGAACACCGGGGAGTGTGAGGTAATAACTGGAGAGCTTCATCCCTTTATACAGGTCAAATTCGTTGATTTCTACATCGGAGCGTATACCAAACCACACATTACCCAGAGTATCTGTTTCACTAACAAATGATGCTGTCATGTTTTCCCGAACTATCAAACTACTACCCATTTTCTCAAGATTTGACACTATTCCACCAACAAATGGGTTCCACCAAGAGAATGGATCACGCGAGGGATATTGAGAAAATAACCATTCATTTTTGTCATATTTTAACGAATGTATCGAGTTTGAGAAGCTTGGAGACAAGCTAAATTGCATTTCTCCATTAATTAGTGTCAAAACTCCATCTTCTTCTATGGTTTTTGGTGTGCTTTTATCAGAAATGAGTAAAACTCGTTGGTTTTCTTGTTCAAAGCCCATTAGGTTAAATGATATATCCGCCAGGTGTACGCCTGTTTTTTCTTGCGAAAGTGATACTTCAAACAGGTTTTCTTCTTGTACTTTTTCTTTCGGGTTCTTTTGCTCTTGACGTGCAAAAAGATTATCACAAGAAGATACCGTAACACTTCCCTCATGTATGTTTTGGCGATTATTTTTTATGGAAAGATTTATGTTTTTTTCAGAAACCACCGGATTGTGTTTGTTTGCAATGATTTCTAAATGATTTTTCGGAATGGGTACATTGTCACTTTGCAAACCAAGCACATAGTTTCTAAAATCCTTGAAGTTTTTAAACACACCGCACATATACACAATCGGCTCTGTTTCAAAACTCTGTTCTGGCTCTAGGTTTCCTGTGTTGTACTCAAATATGAGCCAATTGCCCCATTTAAATGATGGCTTGTATTTTGGTGACCAGTATAAACCTGAGGGGTTGCCATAACATTCATCAAAAATCCACGGCTCATCAATTTTATCATATTCCAATGTATCGAAGCCGTAGTTCATCTTGTCCGAAACCTCGTGGAAATCACCATTGTAGTGGAACACAGGTTTTGGTCCGATTTTTGTGCCAAAGGTTGACATTAATTGTAGAGTTTGTGCTGTTGTTCCTTTGTTAGTTATGCGGTGACATTTTTTGATTGTACCTGCTGCATCAAACTCATAGATTTCTGTCAGCACTGCACCCGGGAACGCTCTTGATACAAAGTCTGCTTCAAACCTTGTAAACGCTCCACTGTTTGTGACCCTCACATCACTTGGTTTCATCAAGTCAAACTCTTCATCATAAGGTTTGCCAAGCTGTGCAATTGCGAAATATGCATCACCAGTGGGTGTTATTCTGTTGTAGCTTACACCGTTGTCCTTTTTATCCATTTGCAAATACCACAAACCGTTTGCTACACCTATATGGTCATCTGTTTCAAAGCTAAACTGCCCTTCCATTCCTTGGCAGACAATGTGCAGGGGATAAGTTGCTGTAGTTTTGGTGCCATCACTTAGTGTGATTTCAAACTCTATTGGTAGATTTATATAACCACAGTTTTTTACAAGAATATGAACGTCTATCATGGCATCCTTGTCTTTAGTCAAATTGAGTTCATACTTAGATTGTTCAAATCTAACTAAATCATTTTCCGGTAGCTTGAAGCTGATTACACCATCTGATGGCAAGCTGTTTTTTATGTTTATGTACGCTTTTTCTGTGCTGCTTGGACTCGCAATCAATGTTTGACGTTGAATGTTAATCGCAATCGGGAACTTAGGTTCAATACCAAGCCCGAACTCAACATGCTTGCCGTTTACAGTAACATCAGCAAGTACGCAAGGGTGCATACGCATTGGGTCTTGAAGCTCCGTTATCGCACCGACAAAAAACGCACCATCATAGATTTTTTCTCCTACAACATTATCAGCGTAGTCCATGTTAAACTTTATTACATCATCATCTTTGCCTTTGATGCTGATATTTAAGTCCTTGCCTGTTTTGTTCGTTACTTTAAACGCACAGGGATAGCTAAGTCCATAAGCCAGTTCATGGTTTTTTGCTGTCATTTCGATGATAAAATCATCAGTTTCCACAAAGTAGATACGACGACCGCTTTTTTCAAAAGCTACCTGTAGGTTTTCGCCATCTTTTTGCCAGGAATAACCATATTGCTCAAACTTGTTGGTTTTTACACCATCAGGTTTAAGGTCAATTTTTCGGTTTGAGTCGTGATACCAATCTGCTTTTTTAAAGAAATCTTGGAAAAGCTCAGTAAATAACACAGTTGGCACAAAATTACTAAGGTGTGTTGTGTCTGTTCTGTCTTCCCATAGGAAGCCACATTTTTTATATAGCGGCACTGCTTTTGTGTTGCCGGGCCATGTGTGGATGTCTATTCTGGGTATTTTGCGATGGATTGTTTCATAAACACACAGCAAAACAAGCTCCTTGCCGATACCTTTTCCATGATAATCAGGACGCACGTTTAAAAGGTGAACATACGCTGTATCTTCGTCCTTGTAGTACCTGTCAAGACTGCAATATCCTATGGCTTCACCGTCTTTTAGAGCGATGTACACATTAAAAAATGCTCCGCTCGCTTTTTTTGCTTTCACACGCTCGGCTGTGTATATGCCACCATCAAACTGACCACCCCAGCCTTCGCCGCTTCTGTTCCACATATCTGCTATCATTGTTGCCATCGAGTCTTCATACTCGACAAACTCTGTTCCATCCGGAAGTGTTTTATAGATTTTCATTTCATTTTTCCTCACAAGCTTGTCATTCCGCACTTGATGCGGAATCCCCTGAACAGTAAGCATAACTTTAGGGGATTGCGGATCTGGTCCGCAATGACGAATTTATCTCTTTACATAAGAGTTTCACACCAAGACTCTAAATAGATACACGAGACTTGATGCCAACAGCCGCTTAATTAGTTATTATAATATCAAAAATTTTATGGTTGTCAAGTGAAATCATAATGTGTTAAAATAAATATATGAAATATAGCTTTAAAAATGATTATAGTGAAATAGGACATCCCGATGTTTTAGATGCTTTATCGTCTATTGGCAGCAAGCAGTACGATGGATACGGGATTGATGAGCATTGCTCAAAAGCAGCAGAGCTTATTAAGAAAAAGCTTAACGCTCCAAAAGCAGAGGTGCATTTTTTGCCGGCAGGAACTATTGCAAATCTAACCTTTATATCTTCTGTGTTAAAACCTCATGAAGCTGTGATAGCACCACTTAGCGGACATATTGCAGTGCATGAAACAGGTGCAATTGAAGCAACCGGGCATAAAATCTGCACTCGTGAAGGAGTGTTAGGAAAGCTAACAATCGCAGACATTGAATCTGTACTCTTAGAGCATAAAGACGAACACATGGTAAAACCTCGTCTTGTATATATCTCGCTCCCTACCGAATGTGGCACAGTTTATACAAAAGAGGAATTATCCGATATTTATGATTTCTGCCGTGACTTTGATTTATACTTGTACATAGATGGTGCAAGACTTGGTGCTGCTATAAACAGTCCTGAATGTGATATTGCATATAATGATATTGCAAGACTTTCAGATGCGTTTTTTATTGGTGGTACAAAAAACGGTGCAATCTATGGTGAAGCTGTAGTTATATGTAATGACAGCTTAAAGGCAGACTTTCGTTATATAATGAAGCAACGTGGAGCACTTCACGCTAAAGGGTTTGCTATTGGCGCACAATTTGCTGAACTTTTCGCAAAAAACGAAAGCAAAACCGAACCTCAAGCAGCTTGTTTGTATGATAGTCTGGCAATTCATTCAATTACAATGGCAAAGATGATAGCTCATGGTATTCATTCTCTGGGGTATGATTTTTTATATCCTGTGCAAACAAATATAATAATCCCCGTGCTGCCAACAACTATAGTTGAGCGTTTGCACAAGGATTATTTATTTTCTGAATGGGAGCGTTTTGACGACATGGTAGCTATACGTTTAGTTACATCTTGGGCAACACCAATGTCTGCTGTTGAAGATTTTATTTCTGATATTACCCGTTATAAGTGATGTATAAGCGACCTTAGCGGGAGAACATAATTTTCTCACTATCAAACATTTTAGTCAGCACATAACCACATATACCTGCATATATGGTTGTGCTGATTGCTGATAATGCTATGTTTATCGGTGAGTAGTCAAGAGCAAAGATTCCGCTCATGCTTTTTACACTGCTGTATAGCGGTACTATGAAATATATTGTTTCTGCCTGTGTTCCACCGCCAATCATTCCCGAGACACCCACAAGCATGATTAGTACCATTAACGGCATGGTTGCTTGCCCTGCTTCTTTTATAGTTCTTGCAAATGCGGATATTATTGATAAAAGTGATACCATCAGAAGTAATACAGTTAATATTATTATTGCAAGAAGGATATAGTCAACAACGCTATATATATTCGTTTCGATACCACCCATAAGGTTTGGCAATGAGAGTATTGTTGCAATAGCTGTAAGTGAACCTGATAAAAAAGCAAGTACTGCAATACTAAGGATTTTTCCTACGGCTAATTCTCTGCGTTTAAGTGGAGATACAAGCAAGGTCGCAAGTGTTCCTCTCTCTTTTTCACCTGTTATTGACTCAAGCGCAAGACCCATACAGCCTGAGTAAAGGAAAATCATTAGTAGCATCGGCATCATCATAGCAATTATATTTGCCGACACCTCTTCTATGGAAGCCAAATCCGGGTTTTCTATACCTCTATTTATATCGAATTTATTAGAAAGTGTTGCTTCATAAGCATCAAGCATAGCAGTTACAGTATAAAATGCCATGTTAGAGTTTGCTGCGGTTGAGTTAAAAAACATCTCGATATTTGGTGCAGGTTTATCGGGTGTTAAACGCACATCATACGCATCAACCAGTGCATCAAAGTTTTCAGGGAAAATTACAAGTAAGTCAACTTCACCTTTTAGTATTCTTTCTTTTACAGTATCAATCTCATTAGCTTCAATTAAAACTGTATTGATATTAAACTGTGTAAAGAAACTCGGTGTATTTACCGAATATACCCAAGGTGTATGATCTTCATCTGCTGTAAATCTTCCTGTCATCATTGTACCCATAAATGAATACACAAAATATATTATTACAGCAGGAAGTATTGTTGCGATTACCATTCGTTTATCTGTGAAAAAACGGGTAAACTCTTTTGACATTATTGTTAGAATATTTTTCATAATGTGCCTCCTATTTTCTCTGCTTCACCTACGGTTGCTGCATACAGATCAAAGAAGACATCTTCGAGCGGTTTCTCAGCGGTTAAGTTTTCCAGTGTGTCATTTGCTATCATTTTTCCGTCGATTATTATTCCTGCTCTATCGCATAGTCTCTCTACAAGGCTAAAAATATGTGTTGATACTATGATTGTTTTACCTTGATTTCTTAAATCAGCGAGAAAATCTGTGACCACTCTTGCAGTGAGAACGTCTAGCCCATTTGTTGGCTCGTCAAATATAATTATGTTTGGGTTGTGTACAATGGATATAACCAACGACGCTTTTTGCTTCATTCCGGTGGATAGATTCGCAACCTTTACTTCGGCGAACTCATCAATACCAAACTTTTCAAACAGCTCTTTTTTGCGTACTTTTGAAACCTCGGGGTCTATATGGTGAATTTTCGCAAAAAAGTCGTATAGATAATTTGGTGTGAAGAAATCCTCCAGCTTTAACTCACTAGTGAGAAATCCGATTTTTGAACGGACGATGTCCGGTTCTTTTGTAACGCTTGCACCGTCTACGATTGCTTCACCACTATCTGCTTTTATAAGTGTGGCAAGAATCCGTAATGTTGTAGTTTTCCCTGCTCCGTTTGGGCCGAGCAAGCCGTAAATTTCACCTTCATACGCTTCAAACGTAAGATTATCTACTGCTGTTATCGTTTTCTTTTTTGTGTTTTGAAGCTTTTGCTGTTTTGCTGAAAGCTTAAACGTTTTGCATAGATTTTCTGTTTTGAGTATTACTTTCATCTATAATCCTTTCCTCAACTGTCTACTTTTTCAAGCTCCAGAAGTTTTTCTTTCATATCAAGACCACCTGCATATCCGGTGAGAGAGCCACTTGAACCAACCACTCTATGGCATGGAATGACAATCCACAACGGGTTTTTATTACATGCCATACCCACTGCCCGATATGCTTTCGGACTACCGATAAACTCTGCAATTTGCTTATAGGTACGTGTTTCACCATAAGGTATATTGTACAGCGCAGTCCAAACCTTGATTTGAAACTCTGTACCAACATAATTAAAGCTTATATCGAATTTATCACGTAAGCCCCTAAAATACTCATTTAATTGCTTTGCCATATCATCTGTTAAAGCATCTTTTTGTTTAGTATATGTCGGCAATATCTTTATATCACGACCGATTTTTACAATAGCTTTTCCGTTGGAAACAATAGTTATTTCTCCGTATTTTGTGTCATAATTATGATAATAAAAAGCAGTTTTTTTCATGTTGTGTATTCTACCACTTGCGAATTAATGTTTCAAGTGTTATTATGTAACAGTTATAACAAGAAGTAACTTCTATACTGTTCACAAGTTATGCAAGATATACTAATACGTGAACAGTAATTCTATCCTACGAGGTGCGTTTATGGCTGCAACTGTTGTGAAAATTCCTGAAGGTACAGTTATCTATAGCAAGGGTGATCCACTTAGTAATATTTCTCTAATCGGCGATGGAATGGTCGAGTGTACTATTGATAGTTATGTTAATGCACTTGGTAAAACAGATATTTTAGGGTATTGCGGGCTTTTGACTAAACATTTTGTTTGTACATATACGGCAGTGTCAGATGTCACCCTTTATCAATATCCGTGTGATGGTATTGATGCTTTGGAAGCTCTTATGGGTGAAAATGCGGATATTACATACTTAATGGTGTCTTCTGCTTGTCGTCAGGCTGCGTCCATGCTACGTTACAGAGCACGCTTAAAAGGTGAAGTAGATACATCTTATGATTTTGTACGTGATTTTTATGAAGAATATAGTCGTTTATGCAAACAATACGGCTCATCTCCAAAGAAGCTCCCCGGTCTTGATGAGGTTGTAAAGTTTAGCGGCGAAGATAAAGCACCAAGATGGGTACATGCATATTACATTGAAATTAGTGAGTTACCACCGGCTACACATAGGGCGTTTTATCATAATCGCCCCGGTATACAGATTGGCTTCATGCGAAGATGTGTTGGTGATATATCTTTAATTTTCCAAGTATGTGCTTTGTATTATGATTATGTTGCGCATAATGCCGCTCTGCTTTTGTCTAGTGGTGGTTACGATTTGTTTTCGCTTGTAAGTGATTTACACATAGACACAATGAAAATCGACGGTGCGGATTTTGCCATAGAGTCACTTATGACTCCGATTAGTGAAGCATTATCTGATATGTCAGGGGTAAATGCGGACTTTTATCAGCAGCGTATTGAGGTATATTGGGAAGCTCTTGAAAACGCCCGCACCTCACAGGAGCATGTTGAAAAAACAGAAGCACCAAAAACTCAAGGTGTTAATCAGAGCTTAGTAAACTCCGTTGAAACAATAATTAAATACGCAGAATGTGATGAAGAATTAGCAACTACGTTTGCCGATAACATTCGGGCATATACCGGATTTACTGATAGAAATGGTACAGATGATGAAATATATGATGTACGCCGCAGCTTAACTAAGGCGTTTTACGAGGTGTACAAGCTAGCATTTATAAAAAGCCTTAATGATTCCTCGCCGCCAACGATTATTAATATGTTCTTAAACTTCGGTTTTGTTGACCCGATTTTGGCAGGTAATGAAAATGCAAACTTCTTATTCTCAATCGCTGATTCATATAAAGGTGACCCAAGCAGAAATATCTTTACTGTTCGTGAGTGGTTGGCAGCTATTTACAGAGGTGACAGAGAGCCTAGCCTTAGTGAGTTTGATATGGACTTTGCTGCTTATGTTAAGGATATGAAAAATAACAAACAAATTGATGCCAACACAGAGAGGCGTTTGTTACAGGATCAGGATGCAAAGCTAAAATATGAAATGGAAAATGCGTTTCCTGTTGTTAACAGGGTTACATTCGGCAATCCATCAAAGTTTTGCCCTGTTTTTGCCGATCATAATGTGCTTCGTAGTATCGAGGGAACACTTGTCACAGCAGCCAAGGTTACAGAGATACTCGACGAAATTCGTGAGATAGATTTTTCCGCATTTTACCGTGAAACCGCTTACTCCAATGTTAAGCAAAATGTTCAAAATGAGACAATTCATGTTGAAGTGCTGCCAAATATTATCTTAATGCCAAACGTTGGTAATCGTGGTTCAATGTGGCAGGAAATAGAGGGGCGTTTGCGTACCACACCTGCAAGGATGTTTATGCCGATTTTCCTCGAAAATGATTTGAAAACCATATTGTTACGCCTAACTGCTGACTTTAGATGGGAAATGTGTAAGCGTATTCAAGGTGCTCGCTGGAATGATATGACCGACCCGTCAATCACAAGCTACTATTGCGATTATTTGCAGTTTTACATGAATAACCGGAACATAGCAATGCAGACAATGACAGAGATTCGCAACGAAATCTCAAGTGCCCGCAATAACTACAAAACCGTGTTTAGTAACAACTATGTGGCATGGGTTCAAAACGAAGCAAAAGGTCAGGCAAGGCTTAACAGCATAGTTATTGGGATTTTTATGACATTTATGCCGTTCCCTGCTTCACTACGAGAGACCTTGTCAAAAAATATGCGTTACAATGATGCACTTCAACGTTATGGTGCAAGAAGAACAAAACGTGTGAAGCGTTTGTCATTGCTTGTAAAAAATCTGAGTCAAAACCCCAGAGGTTGCCCACAAGAACTAAAGGACGAACTAATGTTCGCCCAACGGTAGGGATGTTTTAGGGATTTTTTACCAGACCTTTAGCACCACAGCTTCCCAAGGAGCTAGTTCGCCGTTGTAATCGGTTCTGTTTGTGTTGGTGGCTATAACTTTTCCTACAAGGTTGTTTTCGAGCGGAGTGCTTGCAGATTTATCCGAGAAGTTTAATATCACAACGTATTGCTCATCACCAATAATTGTTCTTGAATATGCCATGACTTGTTTTGTGCAGTATACCGGAGCGAAATCTCCGTATTTTAGCGTCTCGCTACCGGCACGAAGCTTTATCATTTCTTTGTAATAACTTAGTATTGAGTCTTCTCTGTTTTTCTGTTCTTCATAGTTTATTTTTGTGTGGTTTTTATTAATACCGAGCCAAGGTGTACCTTTGGTGAAACCTGCTCCGTCTTCGGCACTCCATTGTACAGGTGTTCTTGAGTTGTCTCGGGCGCTGGGGGCAATCATTTTCCAACGCAACGATGCCGGTATATGAAACTTACGCATCATTTTGTCAACACCTATTGCTTCAACATCGTTTAGTTCGGACATGCTTGTGTAGTCGAAGTTTGTCATGCCGATTTCTTGACCTTGATAGATATATGGTGTACCACGTAGGGTGAGCAGCAGTGTAGCAAGCATTTTTGCACTACGTTCCCAGTATTCTCCGTCGTTTCCGTAATGTGAGACAATACGGGGTTGATCGTGATTTTCGAGATAAACTGCGTTCCAGTCCAAACCTTGTTGCCATTTTGTGATAACTGCAAGTAGCTTCTTAGCACTGAACTTTTTTGAGATATATTTCTCTATTCGTCTGTCGACATTAAGATGGTCGAAGTAAAAAAGCATATCGAGTTCTTTTCTGTCAGGATCGCAAAGTAGTTTTGCGTCATGCAGGTCAACAAATGCTGCTTCGCCAACGGTAAAGCAGTCGTATTGTGAGAGTACATGACGATTTAGCTCTTGCAATATTCTATGAGAGCCTTCTTGTGAGGTATAATGCTCACGTCCTTGTATTGCTAGTCTGCGTTTGCCGTCAGCGTATGATGACTTAAATATTAGGTTAATGACATCGCAACGGAATCCTGCTGCACCTTTTTTTAACCAAAAGTGCATTATGTCTTTAACTTCCTCAATGACTTTTGGGTTACGATAGTTTAAGTCAGGTTGTTTTTCGTTAAAAAGGTGTAGATAATACTCACCACTTCTAGGGTCAAACTTCCACGCACTTCCGCCAAAAAACGATGTCCAGTTATTAGGTGGCTTTCCATCTTGATTTGCCGGTTTCCAAATATAATAATCGCGGTATGGGCTGTCTTTTTCACGGCTTTTTATGAACCAGTCGTGTTCATCAGAGGTGTGGTTTATAACTAAATCCATGATGATTTTTATATCACGTTTTGCCGCTTCTGCAAATAGCTGTTCCATGTCTGCCATTGTGCCAAACTTCGGGTTAATATCGCGATAATCGCTGATGTCGTAACCATTGTCGGCATCAGGGGATTTAAAGACAGGTGAAAGCCAGATGATACCGGCACCCAGCTCTTTTATCTCATCAAGACGAGATATAATGCCCGGTATATCACCTATGCCATCCCCGTTAGTGTCTTGGAAACTACGAGGATATATCTGATAAACAACTCGCTCTTTCCACCACTGACTCATGTGAAACTCCTATCAAAACGGGTTTTCTGATGGATATGGCAGGCATGCCGGTTGGTTGTAGGATATTGTTTCTACACCAAGATACTTAAATACTTCAAATACAGCACTACCTATATGACCAAATGCCACTGCTCCGTGATGCGGATAGCGACCTTCTATCAAAACGTGACGATAGAAGCGACCCATTTCTTTTATTGCTATGACTCCTATGCCACCAAATGATTGTGTAGCAACCGGCAGCACTTCGCCTTGAGCTATGTATGCTGTTAGACCACCTTCGGCTGTGCCTTGCAGACGGTAGAAAGTAATATCTCCGGGGATAATGTCTCCTTCTAGTGTACCTCTGGTAATATCAGGCTCTGTGTCAGGCTCTAAGAGACGACGCATGATAAGCTGATACTTAATCTCGCCGTTTTTTAAGCAACACATTGGAGTATTTCCGCAATGGAATCCCATAAATGTATCTTTTAGAGTGTAGTCAAACTTACCTTTAATATCTTTTTCGTACATATCCTCCGGTACGGAGTTGTTTATATCGAGAAGTGTGACAGGGCCTTCGGTGATGCATGAACCGATATATTCTGACAATGCCCCATAGAGGTCAACCTCACAAGAAATCGGCACTCCTCTTGTAGCTAAGCGGCTGTTTACGTAACATGGAACAAAACCAAACTCTGTTTGGAATGCAGGCCAGCATTTGTTTGCCATAACAGCATATTTTTTACAACCTTTGTTTTCTTCCAGAATATCCAGTAGTGTTACTTCGTATTGAGCAAGTCTTGGGAGTATACCGGGCATTTTGTTACCTTCGCCAAGCTCGCGCTCCATGTCTTTTATAACGTCCGGTATACGCGGGTCATCCTTGTGAGCGTGATATGCTACCAAAAGGTCTAGTTCAGAGTTTTCTTGCACTTCTACACCAAGGTTAAAGAATTGCTTTATCGGTGCATTACACGCAAGGAAATCCTGCGGACGAGGTCCAAAGGAGATTATCTTCAAGTTTGTAACACCTATAATAGCACGGGCAATAGGTATAAAGTCGGCAATCATCTTTGCAATATCTGTGGCTGTGCCGACCGGGTATTCAGGTATGTAACCTTTAAGGTTGCGAAGCCCAAGGTTATATGAACAGTTTAACATTCCGCAATATGCGTCTCCACGACCGTTAATCAGCTTGTCTGCTGCTTCTTCTGCTGCTGCAACAAACATAACCGGGCCGTTGAAATGCTTTGCTATCAGTGTTTCTGATGTTTCTGGCCCGAAGTTACCGAGAAATACAACAAGTGCATTAGCTCCGGCAGCTTTTACATCAGCGACAGCGTTAAGCATATCTTTTTCGTTTTCGACTGTAATTTTACATTCGTAGATGTCCTTACATTTCTCAGCTATTGCTGCTCGACGTGATGCTGAGAGTTCGACGGGGAAACAGTCGCGAGATACTGAGATTAGACCTAGTTTAATTTTTGGAATGTTGTTCATTGGGATTTCCTCCTGTTTATTTTTGTCCGTAGTATGCGGTTTCTCCATGCTTGCGTAAGTAGTGTTTATCAAGCAACTCCTGCTGCATACTTTTTATATTTGAGTCTATAATTATATCATGCCATGCCATAAATGCAACCTCTTCTAAAACTATTGCATTTTCAACTGCTTGTGTAACATTATCGCCCCATGTAAACGGTGCGTGACTATGTACAAGCACTGCCGGGATTTCACTTGGTGCAATATTTGCAAATCTTTCTATGATGACTTTTCCTGTGTTGGTTTCGTAATCATTTTTTATTTCATCAGGTGTCATTTCTCGTGTGCAGGGGATTGTTCCATAAAAACTATCTGCATGGGTTGTGCCAAGTGCAGGTATTTCTCTTTTTGCTTGTGCAAATATTGTCGCCCAACGGCTATGTGTGTGGACAATTCCTCCAATAGTTGGAAATGCCTTATATAGCTCTAAATGTGTTGCTGTGTCTGAAGATGGTTGAAGCTTGCCGTCAACAACATTTCCGGTTTCCAACTCAACAATCACCATGTCGTCCGCTGTCATAGTATCATAGTCAACACCGGAGGGTTTTATAACAACAAGGTTTTTTTCTCTGTCAATGCCTGATGCATTACCCCATGTAAGCGTAACAAGGTTAAACTTAACTAAGTTAAGATTTGCAGTCAGTACATCTTTTTTTAGTTGTTTTAACATGATGGTACCTCCATCTTATTATATTTTAACTACAGTTATGAATAATTACCCAAGTAACAAAAGTCAGTGTTTGCAATGTGTCTCTCCAAGTGGTCATTTTGACCACTTGGGAGTTTTTAATGAATTACATTAAAAATACTGCATATTATTTACATCACATCTACAGCGGTGCGTTCTATTTCGAGTGCGGATTTATAACGCTTTAAGTATTTTTCAAAACCATCAACATCATTTTGATTGGGATTTATTGTTGTAACTTTTACATTTTTGAATATCTTGTTTTCGAGAAACTCCTCAAGTGTTTCATCGGGTTCTTTAGCTGTAGAATACGCTGCGAGCAGAGCAATTCCCCATGCACCACCTTCTGCAGCAGAGCTCATTACAGCTATCGGAAGATTTAAAGCTCCTGCCATAAGCTTCTGCCCGACTATAGGGGTCTTAAATAAACCTCCGTGTCCAAGAAGCTTTGAGAAGTTAAGTCCTTCTTCTTCCAATAATGGTTTAATTCCTATTGAAAATGTCGCAATTGATGATAATAACAGTGAGCGCATGAAGTTTTCCAATGTGAACTTGCTGTCAGGTGTTCTCACAAACAGCGGTCGCCCTTCGCTAAAGCCTGTCCTGTATTCTCCTGAAATGTAATTAATTGATACAAGACCTCCACAATCGGTTTCACCGTTTAATGCTGCATTGTATAAAGTTTTATACAACAGTGTTTTATCCGTAGATACGTTCATCTGAGTTAGCATTTCACCAAATAAGCTTACCCATGCATCAACATCAGATGTGCAGTTATTGCAATGCACCAGTGCTGCCGGTTTGCCTGTTGGTGATGCTGCTATGTCCACGTCCTTATAAAGCTTTGACAAAGGTTTATCAAGAACTAACATTGCAAATATTGATGTACCTGCGGATATGTTGCCAGTTTTTGGTGCAACTGTGTTTGTTGCAACCATTCCTGTTGCGGCGTCTCCTTCCGGTGGACAAAATGGTATGCCTGACTTTAACTTCCCTGTTGGGTCAAGAAGCTTTGCTCCTTCTTCAGTTAAAGAGCCGGCATTCTCTCCTGCTTTAAGCACTTTTGGCAGTATATCTGCCAGTTTCCAAGGTAAATTAAACTCTGTTACAAGGTTTTCAAACTTTTCAATCATTTTTGCGTGATAATATCCTGTTTGACTGTCTATTGGAAACATTCCGGATGCTTCTCCAAGCCCCGCTACTTTTTCTCCGGTTAATTTATAATGCACATAAACAGCAAGTGTTGTTAGGAAATCTATGCTTTCTACATGTTTTTCTTTTCCTTGAACAGTGCGGAGTAAATGTGCAATACTCCATCTTTGCGGGATTCTAAAATTAAAGGCTTCCGTCAGTTTTTCAGATTCTTTTTCTGTGATTGTGTTTCGCCAGGTATAAAACTCTGTAAGTTGATTGCCGTTTTTATCAAGCGGTAAATAACCATGCATCATTGCGGAGATACCAATACCTGATATTTCAGGCATTGGCTTGGAGTTTGTTTTTTCATAATCAAAAACCAACTCTTTATAGCTTGTTTGCAATCCTAACCACACATCGTCAAGATGGTATGTCCACACATTGTTTTCAAAGCGGTTTTCCCATTCAAAATTGCCGGAAGCCAGAGGGTTTCCGGATTGATCAATCAAAACAGCCTTAATACGTGTTGAACCAAGCTCTATACCAAGAAATGTTTTCATAAGGCAACACCACCACATTTAATTTTTATAGATATTTGCAGTAATTAAATTGTAGTATTGTATTGAATAATAGTCAAGCATATTTTAGACAGAAGATGTGTTTGTTTATGTTTTATCGAGGTCTTTTGTCATAAGCTTCGACTACGGCTCTCCTTAGGTCATCGCGGTATGAGATATGGCTATTGTTAGTATTGTGAAAATGCATACAGAAATGTCCGTTAATACCATTGTCGCGGATTGTGCTTACATCATGTGGCATTCCGCTCATAGAGGCGGCAATGACACGGTTACCAATTGTTATCCATACAGGTCTGGCAGCCCATGACCATACACCATTACGTGTTCTAAGCTTTAAGTCTGTATCTGCTTGAGTTGGAGTTTCAAAGTCTGCGTGTTCACTAAGCGAGAAGACTCTAATGTTAAATGATATACCGGTTCTTACGTCAACTACACGTATATTTTGGCGCATAGGTATAATACCTCTGACTTCAGGCCATGTGAGCAGCTCAACATTTGATCCATGCCATAGTAAGCTTGATTTTATAAAACCACTTGTATTGTCATGTCTAACTCTTGACCAACCGTTAGATTGATGCTCAAGCACTTCAACATTTACATTTACTGCCAGTTCTCGAATAATATCAAAGGTTGTACCCGGTCCTGTTCTAAGTCTTACACCGCTGCCAACTGTTTTCATAGTTGCTATAACAGTATTACTTTCAGCAACTTCTCCGGAGGTTAATAACCTTGATAAAATAAATCCATTAGTTCCATTGTGGGTGACACGCGACCATTTGTCACCTTTATTATCTAATATATCATTTTCTAATACATCAACACTTGTACCTTTGACGAGCGTCCTAATTACACTTGAGGTATCACTAGCAGCTGCTCTTAGGTTCACCCCTCCGATTGTTCTGAGTGGTGTTTCAACTGTTACTGTTGCTCCTGATGTCAGTAACCTTGATAAGATAAATCCATTTGCTCCGTTGTGGCTGACACGCGACCATTTGTCTCCTTTATTATCTAAAATATCATTTTCTAACACTTCTACATTTGTGTCTTTAGGAAGTGTTCTAATAATATTTGATTTATCACTTGCGGTCGCTCTGAGGTTCACCGATCCGATTGTTTTAAGTGTTGCTATTACTCCTGTTGAAGTGTCCGGAGTACCTGTTGACGGGTCTGTCGTTTGTGATGATGTAATTTCATTTGAAGCTGACCCCATACCTTCTGTACGTGATAAAAAATCTGATCTTATAAATCCTGAATTGCTCCCGACTCGAACTCTTGACCAACCAGCCGGATTATGTTCGGTCACAGTTACTTTTGTACCTTTTTCTACTGTTGTTACTATTTTTGCACTTGTTGAACCGGACGACCTGACGTGAACTCCACCTGTTGTAAAGAACTCTGCTCCTGATGTACCAACAGGGAATCTCAGAAAGTCTGATCTGATAAAACCGTTCACACCTGCAACACTAACAGATGACCAACCTGCCGGGTTGTGCTCAATCACTGTTACATCTACGTTTTTGTATACAAGATGTAAAACAGCCGAATTGGTTGTTGGTTCAGCTCTGACGTTAACATCATCTGTTGTGCGGAATGTTCCTGATGCTTGAGCAACAGGTGCTAATGGTGCAGACAAGCTAAATATAACGCAAATTATAATGAATAAGCTTATCGCTTTTATTATGTTATTTTTGTTACTTTTTTGGATAATCAAGCTGTATTCTCCTTTTTTGTAACCATAGATAACTCTTATCAGTGAAAGGATTGTAGCACTGGTTTACATAAAAGTCAATACCAAATTGTCACTATTTGTAAACTTTTTGTAACTATTGTAAAAACAATAACTTTTTTACACTTGTTTAACGCTGTATAGCAGTTAAAAGTCAGACATTTCACATTTATTTGCTATATTTATATTTATATGCTATCCTGTGCAAGTTGCTCACATTAGAAATAGTTATGGATGAAATATTAGGTTTTTTATGAAGTTTAGCAAGTTTCCTATAATTCAATCAGCTCTGGAGCTTAGAGGCAATCCGAGAATTTGCCTTTTTACAGAGCCTCTTTGGATAATACCATTTAACTTGTATATGCCATTTGTGTCTGTTTATATGGCAGCACTTTTGCTCACTGACAGGCAGATTGGGCTTGTCGCTTCTACTGTTATGCTTTGCCGTGCTGTTGCAGGTCTCATTGGTGGTGCGGTAACAGACAAACTGGGGCGAAAGCTCACAACTTTTATTTTTGATATTTTATCATGGTCAATACCGTGTTTACTTTGGGCTTTTTCACAAAACTTTTGGTGGTTTATGGTTGCTGCGGCATTTAACGGAATGATGCAGATAACCGACATTTCATGGACATGTTTACTTGTAGAAGACGTTAAAAAAGGCGGAATGGTAAAAATTTACTCGCTTTTACACATGGTAGCACAGCTCGCAGTAATCTTTGCTCCGCTTGCAGCAATAATGGTTACGCAGCTTACCATTGTTCCTGCGATGCGTATTTTATATTTTACATCTTTTGTGTCAATGACAATAAAGTTTTTCATTTTATACTTTTGGGGCGATGAAACAGAAGTAGGTAGAACTCGAAAACGCGAAACAGAAGGAATGTCAATTTGGAAAATCATGCGTGGTTATACCGGAATTTTTAAACAAATTCTTGCTTCCCGTGATATGATTCTCGCTCTGGCAATTACTACTATATTTAATACTATGTGGATGGTTTCGGGTAGCTTTTGGGGATTATTCGTGACAGGAACACTTTTAATACCCGA
>JAITFS010000046.1 GCA_031281195.1 Oscillospiraceae bacterium | reverse complement strand
TTGAAGCACCTTGGTTTGGTCTTTATAAACCCATTGACTATTTTTACGTGACCTTGATAAATATTTTAAGCCGTATAGCACCAAATCACAGAGTAAAACAAAAACTAAACAAAGAAGCTATATCAAGTATTCAAAAAAGAGCTGATAACTATACTAACGACCCGTTAAGGCATGGGTATTTATCTATGCGATTGCTGTCAGGAGTTCTAAAAGCATGTGATTATGCTTTAGAAAATGCAAGTAAGCTACCAATTCCAACGTACATAGCTTATGCAAGTAATGACATCATAGTTTCAAATGACGCAATCTTAAAATTCGCAAGCAAAGCCAAATCTATGGTAACTCTAAAAGAATACGAATCAAGTCATGCAATTCACAACGACATCAACCGTGAGATGTTTATAAAGGATGTTGTGAGGTATATGGATGGGCGGTTAAGTGGGTGAGGTGGAGTATTTTTAATTCTTGCACATCATTTTCTACGAACTTATCTACGAACTTATCTACGATGTTTTCAGATTGCAATAGCTCAATATATCATTTATACGGTTTACAATGTGCCATTACTCCATAACTAAGAATCTCATATTCAGGCAGTGGAGTGCCATGACTTTCGCATGTATCCTTAATCAACTCAAAGCCTCTACACCATGTTTCAACCATTCCACTTTTAAAGAATATTCCTGCTAATCTTGGATTAAACGGTTTTGAAGAATGTCTTGTGAAAAGTTTTTCAATTGATGATAGTTCGTCAGGCATTATACCACCATTGTAGATATACATTTTATCTTCATATACCTTGATTTGAATCGGATAATCTCATTATAAATCTGCATAGCTATTCTTTCAAGACATTTCATCAATTGAATTCATAGAGTATAAAGTTGTTCCATTATTCAACTGTATCAATGATACATAAATCAATATCGTTTTTTAGTATAGTATTAATACTTATAAGTTCGTGATATATTAAGAGAAACAGCAATTAAAAGAAAATGTACTTTACTTTTTTTACACTTAAGTTAAAATCCATTATCACTTCCCTGTCAGTCAAGATTTAAGTTCAACAAATCTGTCATATCAACAACAACAAGTTATTTATACTGTTCTTCACCTTCCAGATGAACATCGCTAAAATAAACAGATTCACTAAATAGAGCTTTTCCAACTCGTTTAAACCTGTTTAATATCGTATAGTAGTTATGGTAATATCGAGAATATTAGATTGTAATGTTGAAATTATCATAATGCTTTATAATTTTCATTTGTAAATGATTTCGTTTCTTGTCAATTTTTCCTAGATATTTTTTGTCAAATACTCTATCACAAATGCTAACTTTTTTGTGAGATTGCCTTGGGTTTGTAGTTAATTTTACAACTATAGCTATATCCATAATTGCGAATGTAACTTATTAATATAATAAGTGATAGTTATTAAACTAAGCCATTGTCTTTTATATAGCGTTCGACTCTTGTTTCTTTATCTATCATTTTATTGTACTTGTTCCACGGGTTTTTCCAGAGTAGTGGGTATATAGGAAGAATTGGAGCAAAAAGAGCAGCATTTATATAAACAGTGTAATTATTAACATTACGACCAAATGTTGTGTTCGATATTATATCGAGTATTTTTGTTGCGAGATTCCAAGAAGCATCACTAAACAAAAATTGAAATCCTACAAATATAAGAATGCAAAGTGTGTAAACAGCAATTAATGTAGGTAAGATGTACCATCTCCAAATATAGATTGATTTTATTTTTTGCTCTGCAAACTTACATAATCGTTCTTTCTGAAGTTCCTTTTCGTTATTTAATTCTTCTATTTTTGTTTGATATATTTTTTCCTGATGATATTTATCTTTTTGCTCATCTGTAACTTTCATCTCTAATTCTGCAATTTTCTCCTCTTTTTGCGACAGATTATTGTTTGCTTTTTTTAGTGCATCACTTTTTTCAGACAATTCATTTTCAAGGTAATTACTACTAATTTTCTGAATATATTTATATAGTTCATTATCAGAGTACTGACTTATATCCTGATAATCACCATTGTAAACTGCTGAAACGAGAGCATTTTGAGTTTTTATATCCTCTGTAATAGAACTAATTCCTGATACAATTATATTAGCTTTTTCTGCTGAAATATGTTGATTCTTGGTACTAATGTTTATAAAGCTCACAAAACTGTTATAATCGTTTTCTGAACGTCCACACATCTTAATTAATATCAGGAATAATTGACTTGGATTAACAACAACAGGGTATTTGTTTTCTACTCTTGTCATATCCCAATAACGAAGAGCTTTGTCAGATGAAATAAAGAATATATCCTTATCATCATTATGTTTCTCACGTAGTAATTCAATATAACTAATTATTGTAGCATCATGACTATCTTTCATAGTGTAATAGTCATCCTCTAACACATTAAAAGGCTTTAATTCCTGTTTCTTGTTTTTTATTGCAGATGAATAGAGATTTCGTTTATCTTTAAACTCCGCTGAATTATATATTTCAGCGGGTATTTTCTCGCTGTCATAAATACCATAATTTGATACAAACTCCGAATATAATGATTTAATATGTATAGAAAAATACTTTAATGATAGTACATCATGATTTTGATGCCAACTATCATAAAAAGAAAAAATGTTGTAATCAGACAAGAACTCATAAGCTCCATCAAAGATTTGTCCTCTGGGATATTTGTTAATTTGCGATATATAATGAGTTACAGTGTCAAAAAACTCTTTTCTTGTACTAAACGATATTATTAGTTTTAACTTTGCTTGCTTACACTTTTTTAAGAAAGCAATTACTACATTCTTGCGAGATATACCATTTATTCCAAGGGCTCGAAAAATCATATTTGTGTCTAGGTATATTTCTCTTCTTCTTATGAAATTTTTCAAAAGGCTATTTGGTGTATCTCCATTAATCAGTAAACAATACTCAAGGCAACAATAAACAATATCAGTGAGTGCATTGTTTTTTTCCTCATTTTCCCAAGTTACAAAGTTATGAATCATTTCTTTCTCTTCGTTTGGTAGATTATCAATGTTTACAGACAATTCTTTGTCAGTTAAACTTATACTATTTTTACCAGATAAAAGTATTTTATATGAATTTATATTTGTAGTTGTTAGTTCGTATAAATATTTGTATATTGCACCCTTACATTTTTCATTATTTTCAATATTAGCTTGGACGATATAAGCATCAATAAAAGAATCAATATTACGTTTCTGTGAATCTATTTCATTTTTGTAAATATCGTCAACGAGCTTGAAAACATCATAATTATCTATCTTAATGCTTTGAAAAACTTCTTTAGAGCGTTTTATTATTGTAATTACTTCGTCCTCAGTAACATGATATTTGTAGATTTTTAGAAGATTGTCTATTATTTCATCATAATTCATGTAACGATTATCGTTAATCACAAACACACATTTTAATATTTGTGTTTGTGTTTGAATAGTTGAATAGTTGTCGCTAGTTTCAGAAAACAATGTCGCTGCTAACCGAAAAATATCTTTTTTCATTACTATATCATTTTTTAATGATTTATATAGTTTATTTTCCATACAATTACTCCATTATTAAAGTTTTATCCTCTCGAGGATTAGCTATAATTAATAACTATGTTTATATTTTATTTTATTCATCTATACATTATCATAACTTGCAAGACTACTACAAGAGGGGTTATTGTGCAAAATTAATAATTAACAATTCATCTTAATTATCAATGCCAATGATTATTGAATCAGATTTTCTTATCAATACATTATTAATCCAATTATTAATACTGTTTTCTATGGAACTCAACCATTCTATAGAGGAAGAAATCTCAGTAACAGATTCAATTATTGTACTATATAATTCAAGTAGTTTACTATGCGAAAGTCTTCTATTGTCACGTTTTAATGTTAATAAAACACCCAAGACTTTCACAAATTGTGAAATTGTCATAGGTATTATTTTCTGTTTGATACCTTCATATTCATATTTATTAGCTAGCCAAAATGTATTCAATGTGTCTCTATGAATTGATGGAGCGATAAATAAACAATATGTTTTTATGTTTTTAGAGTTAACTCTGTTTTCAAAGTCTCTTAGGTGTCTCATTACAGGTTGTCCTTCGTTATACCATTGGTCGCGGCGATTTAACATAGTTACTTCACAAATTGCATTAAAGCTATCATAAAAACACTCAATATCAGGGACTCCTGCAGGAGCAGTAAAAGTAGGTTCGTTATCATCACCAACAGGATAATTTGGTCTTATGCTTATTGCATCATTTAAGGCAAACAAACCTAGTGTAACATACTTTTCTAATAAAATTGGTCTATCTTCATAGGTAAAAATATTATCTAAGATATCTATATATACTTTGATATTATCTATTGATTGTGATTCTCTTTGTTTTAAAATTTCTTGTAAATATAATCTCTTTTCTCTAAGGATAATTATGTAATTATCTAACTCACTATCATTTAATGTATCAAAGTTTGCTATTAAAGATTGCGGAGTTCCAAGTTGTTTTTCATATCTAGTATTTTCTTCAATTATTAATCTAACAATTCTAACCTTTTTTACTCGTGATTCCCATGGTAGTTGGGGTGTGTTGTATTTTAGTAAATATTTTGTGTAATCCTTATAGGTGAGAAATTCAATTGATTCTCCTGTATAAACTTTAAGAATTTCATCAATTTCTACTTTTCTTCTTTTCTCGAGGTCAACATAGAAACCATTACCTCGGACACAAAACAGTCTAGTTAAACGAAAATAACGAATAGCATTATCGCCATAATCTGCGAGATTATTCAAAAAATAATTTATTTTCTTAAGATTGTCAGTACCTAAAAAATCTTTAGCAAATTCTACTCTGTATTTGTCGCGAGCTTCTTTTCTTTTTTCCTTACTCAAACCAACTTGTAAGTCTCTAAAGCAACGTATTTTATTTACATAATCATTTATATGTGTGAAATTAACTAGGGATGGAACGAACAAAGCAAATTCTCTTTTACTTAACCCAATAGGTTTATTTCCTCGTTTCCTTTCCATTTTATTAACTCTATCAATCATATGTAAAGTGCAAATAAATGGATTTGCATTATAACCATCTTTTAATGAATAATCTGTACTTGTTGGATTTGGTATTTGCCATTTTAAGAAACATCGTAGAAAGGCATCACCCAATTCAACTTCTTCGGCTATTATTTTTTTTCCTAATTCTGTTATAGTAATCTTGTTGTTTTCAATATACACAAAGCCGAGCTTTTTCAAAGGATTTAATGATTGTCTTCCTCGCATCGGTGGATCTGTGTAGTTCTTTAATTTAAAAGTCCTTTCAGCAAGTTCATAAGAAATTGATTTTGTAGAATCATTTAAAATTTCTACTATTTCTTTAGGCAAGCCACTATAAAACTGTGTCTGACCATAACCATACAATCTATATTGAATTAACAATATTTGGTATTTTAATTGATTGTTATCATCCCAAATTTTTCCATCAAGCAAACAAAGTACTCTTAAGAATCCAATTAATCGTTCGGGATTTCTAACTGTTGTAGTTACTGACCACGGTCTTTTCATTAGTGTTCACCTCGTATTAATAATTCAAAACTAAGACTTCACCAGTTGAGTTGCTTTTGTCTTTTGTATGATAGTTAGAATTAGAATAGTTATAATTTAAATGAATTACTCGATAATTTCGTTGTTTTAACCAGTCATTTAAAATTATGTTAGCTTTACCTTTGTTATGTAATACATTAGATAGTGCAAATTTTACATTTTTAGAGTTTAGCTTATCGAGTTTTGTAAGCAAGTCAAACTCACACTCTTCGTTCCAACCACCTTGTTCATTATAAGTTGCACATGTGATTAAATACGGGGGATCGCAATATACGAGGCTATTTTTTGTTAAAACGTCAGAATTAAGTTTACGAAAATCCTCGCATGTGAACGAATACATATCTTTTTGCAATCGTTCAATGAAAAACCTTAGTTTTTGTTTCATTTTATCATTAAAGTCACGTTTTCCAACAGGTAGATTAAACTCACCTTTAGAATTGAATCGGATTTGATTATTAAAAGCATACACAATTAGAACATATAACATAATGTAGTAATTGTAATCCTCATTTTTATTGTTAAAATCTTTACGTAGGTTTAGAAATGGGATGCGGTTGTACTCACCAAGTCCAGAAGAACTGTCACAATTATAGTAGTCATACCCATATTTTGCAGAATCTGATAGACCATATTCAGTTATTATGATGTCTATAATGTTAAAAATATTCTCACTTTCTAGATTTTTGAATGTATTATATAAGTAGAGCAGTTTTGGATTGTTATCGTTAAGTACTACTTGTTCAGCGTTGATATTTATACCAACATTACATCCACCGCAGAACAAGTCAACGAATGTATCAATGTTATTAGGAAAATGAGGTAGAATTTGCTTCAGTAAACGATACTTACCGCCTGTATAGTTAAGAGGTGATTGAATTATTTTGTTAATCTTTGGTTTACATACACAGAGAAATAAGCGTTCTTCGTGTTCTTCTATTTCTGATTTTCCAGTACTGAAAGGTTTATAGTCTTGCGAAAACACTTTTACTTCACCTTTATTAGATAATATTCGCATTATATCATCATCGGATATCTTTGCATTGGAACGGTCATTACCTTTTTTTGCCATATTACTATAGGATAATAAAATGTACTTTGCATTGATGTTTTGTATCAAATCCTCAAATGCAACAGTTGCTTTAGTGGTGCAATAGTCGCTTTTAAGGTATGTTCTATCCATTTTTCGAGCAACACCAGACACCTCAGGCTTTTCCCACCGAGCTATATTTTCAAGCAAATGATAAGCATCGCAATACTGACGCGAATTATATGGAGGATCTATGTAAAC
>JAITFS010000007.1 GCA_031281195.1 Oscillospiraceae bacterium | reverse complement strand
TTTTTTTTCTGTCTTTTTTTTATTATCTATAGAGAGAATATCAACTCTATTTATTTTACTTAACATGCTAATAACTCCGGTTAAAAGTTTATATTTTGAAAAAGTGACCAATCGGGAGTGAATTGCCGAGCTTCTTCTTCAGAAATATATAAGGTGTTGATTTTTCGTAATAAATGTTTTATCGAACACAAGTCGGCGAGTAAATCTTCCTCAATTGTTTTTAGTGCATTTTTGCTGTAAAAAGCATGAAAAGGCTCAATCCTATCAGCAAACCGTGTCACACAAGCATCAGCACCGGTTGAGATAAGCCTTTGCTTCATATAATTAATATAATCTATGTCGATATTTGGCATATCACAAGCGATTATATAAGCATATTCACTTTTTGAGAAACTAAGTGCTGCGTGAATACCGGAGAGTGGTCCTTTTTGCGGGAAAATATCCTGAATCGTCTTCACGTTTAAGTCGTCATATAGCTTGGGTTTGCTTGTTACCACTAAAACCTCGTCAAAATTTTGATTTAGAGTTGGTAAAACATTTGCATACTGGCTATCTTTTTGCAAATGGAGCAATTGCTTATCAAACTCAAAACGTTTAGCTTTTCCACCGGCAAGCATAACCGCTGTATCGAAATTAGACATGTGTCGGCACTCGACCTTATCTTGAGGTCACGCGAACGTAAGTATATTAGCAAAGCCTGTCATTTCAAAGACTTCCATGATTTCTTCGGAGATATTCGATAATATCATGGTTTTATCACTTGCTTTTGCCATTTTTTCAGCCATTAGTAAAACCCGTAGACCTGCTGATGATACATACGTTAGATCGGCGAAATCTACAACGATTTCATTAGCTTCATCAATAGCCGGCACAATGTCCTCTTGAAGACTTGGTGCTGTTGTTGTGTCGAGCCTACCGTTAAGGGTAAGTGTGATTTTTCCGTTTTCTTGTGTTTTTGTAATAGTCATTATGGGGTTCCTCCAGTTGTTAATTTGTTAGGTATAAGTCAAAGCATCTAATGGAATAAGATAATTTATATTATACTTGTATTATTTAATAGATACAAGAGGATTTTGAACATACTTTTATATCATATTTTTATGCTAAAAAATACTTGTCGAGTTCTCGTTTGTGGGGTAAAATGTGTAGGATATTTTATAAACATGATTGGTAGAGTCTATGGAGTCAACAATTTCTCAAATAATCGGTGTGTTTGCGATAATTGCGTTTGCTGCTGCACCGCACATGAAGAAAAAGTCAATATTGTTATTGTTTCTCATAATCGGTAACTTCTTAACTGTTATAGAGTTTTTATTGCTTGGTTCAATGACTGAGGTTGCTGTTATCTCAGTTTCAACGGTAAGAACAGTAACATTTTTCTTCTTTAGTAAATATGACAAACGTGCACCAATCTGGGTATTGATTGCATTTTTGGCTATGCAAGGTGGTGCTGTCTACTTCACATGGAAAAGCTGGGTGTCGCTCTTAATGCTGTTTGATATGGTGCAGACTTACGGGCAGTGGCAAACAAATATGAAAATATTAAGGATTTGCACAATCATCGGCTCAATACCAATTGGTATTTATAACATAATCGTAGGTGGTTATACCGGTGCTGTAAATCAATTCCTGCAATCAATCTCCGCTGCCATCGCTTTATGGAATATTCATTATCGACCGCATAAGAATATGCAATAGTAATAATTTTCTTATGATAGTCTCTCTTCCGAAACGCTGAGCCTCCATGCTCAGAGTTTCGGCGCTCCGCCATCCTTGGCTACGCTTTCCGAGACCATATAAGAAAATTATTACTTAAAAACTCACTATGACTTCAGTGCCGATGCCGGGTTTGCTAATTAGTGATAGCTTCCAGTTGTATAGAGCGCAGATATGTTTAACGATGGATAATCCTAATCCTGTGCCACCAACTTTTTTATCTCTGCCATAATCAACCCTGTAAAATCGCTCAAATACCCTTGTTTGATATTTTGGTGGAATACCAATGCCGGTATCTTTAACTGTCAGCATAACATTGTCATTCTCTTTTTTTAATGATATCTCAACGCTGCCGTTAGGTTTGTTATACTTTACGGCATTTTCAATGAGATTAACACAAAGCTCGTATAATTGTCGCTTGTCTACACGATACAAAACATCATCCAAATCAGTGGTAATTTCTATAGTGGTATCATCCTTAACAGGTGAAACAGCAGTTATTGCCTCTATGATAACATCCTTAAAATTAACGTCTGTGTATTCCTTTGGTTCACCATTTGATTCAAGGTTTGATATGGTCAAAATGTCACCAATCAAGACTGACATTCTTTTTGCCTCTGTTTCAATTCGGTGCATAATATCTGCTTTTTCTTGTTCGCTTTTTATCATGTCCTTATTTAACATTTCGGAGAAACCTATTATTGATGTAATTGGTGTTTTTAATTCATGAGAAGCGTTGGAAAAGAAATCGCGTTTTTGCTGCTCAAGCTGCCTTGCAGCAGTTACATCAACAATTAATATAGTAGCACCCAGTTCATTTTCTGCTGTTTTTGACGGTGAAATGTATAAATTGGCAATTAAACCTTTTTGAAGCTCCATGTCAAACACAGTTGATTGTTCATTTTTTATAGCTGATTGTAACGCATTTATTATTGTTTTATTTCGTGTAAGGTTGTAGATGTTTTCCAGATTCAGTTTGTTATTTATTGAGAAAAACTCTCTAGCACTGTTATTGCATAATAAAATATTCTTTTTTCTGTCCACGAGTACAAAACCCTCTGCCATACTTCCAAGAATATAATCTACTTTTTCTCGTTCATCGTGTAGCTTCGTATTTGAATCTGTTATTTCTTGTAATAGATTTCTTAAGGTTTGCAGCATTTTCTCTATTTCATAGTATGGAGATTTATGTTCTGCCAGTTCATCATACTCATGTGCTGATAAAGCTTCGACAGTTTTTTCGAGTGGTGATATAACTGTTTTTGTAAATCTATTTGCTAAAATAAGTGATAAAATAAGTGTTATTACAATCGCTGTTAAAATAGCGGGAAGCTGTGCAACTATATTATTAAACAATCCTGAATAACTATGAGCAAGCCTTAATATGTTGCCGTCATCCATTTTTATTGATGCGTACATAAACCGTTCGCCCAAGGTATAACTGGTTCTCATAGCAATTGTTACACCGGTAGTTCTTGCAAATCTCACCTCTTCACGATTAGCGTGATTCTCCATTTCAGAAGCGTTTGCTTCAGAGTCGGACAAAACCGTTCCATCGGGAGCAATTATTGTAATACGATTATTCCCCGTTGCTCTTGACAGGAAATATACATCGGAATCATACTTATAATTTTCAGCAGCAGATAGAGTGAGTTTTGTCAGCCACTCCTTTGTTTGCTCTTGTGTTTGGACAGCATAAGCGGCAGCAGCAATCAAGCTGCAAATCAAAATCGCTACAAAAGCCAGAGCTATAAGTCTGAAATAAATTGCCCTCTTCATTAACTATCTCCTACGAAACGATAACCTACATTTCTAATGGTTTTTATATACTTAGGGTTTTTCATATCATCACCGAGCTTTTGCCGCAGTGTGCGAATATGAATATCAAGAGTCCTGGATTCACCTACAAAATCAAATCCCCAAATCTCTTGTAAAAACTTATCCCGCGAAATAACATTACCACGTTCTGCAACAAGTAAACAAAGTATTTCAAACTCTTTAAAGGTTAAATCAATGAGCTTTTGATTTTGCTTAACCTCACGAGTATTATGGTTTATAACTAAATCGGATATAATTGTATCTTCTTTGGATAATGTGTCTGCTTTATCTGTTCTTCGAAATACTGAACGAATACGAGCACCAAGCTCCATTACACCAAAGGGTTTTGCAATATAATCATCAGCTCCGCAATCAAGCCCTGTAACAGTGTCAAGTTCTGTGTCCTTTGCAGTAAGAATAATGATTGGGATGTCTTTCGTTTCCGGTTTGCTTCGTAGTATTTTTGCCATTTCCAGACCGTTCATACCCGGCAACATTATATCTAATATAATCATATCAGGAGTTGTTTCAGATATCGCTGTTAGTGCATTTTCAGCATTATCAAAAGCTGCAACTTCAAAAGAAAAGGAAATCAATGCTACCTTGACCATTTCGCGGATGTTCTCGTCATCTTCTACAATAAAAATCTTCTTGCTCAAATAAAACTCCATACTCTCATTAAAAAATTAAAGTGTTTTTATACTCACCCGTTTTAGAAAAATGTACCCACTCGCATATATTAACAGCATGATCTGCTATACGCTCAAGATATTTTGCTATGAATAGGAAATCAACAGCACTGTCAATATTATCCTGTTCCTTGCTTAGCATATCAATATGCTCCTGTTTTATTAGGTTAAAATAATTGTCGACAATATCATCTTTTGCTTCTGTAGCTTTTGCCAATTCAAGGTCATAATTTACATACGATGTAACTGCATCACGTACCATTTCAATAGCTGTTGTTGCCATTTCCAAAATATGCTCAGAGTCAGCAAAGGCATTTTTGTCCTCTATACGCATGGTAAGCTCCGCAATGTCCGAAGCATGATCACCAATGCGCTCCATGTCTGTAATGAGTTTTAATGCCGCTGTAATTTTCCGTAAATCATTAGCAATAGGTTGTTCACGAGCAATCATCCAAAGACATTTTGATTCAATTTTTCTTTCCATTTCATCGACGGTTTTATCATTTTCGATGATTTTTTTGCATAAATCAAAATCATTGTTTCGAAACGCTCTGATGGAATCCTCAATAGCTGTTTCCACAAAGCTGCCCATCTCAATGATTTCGGTATGCAATTGCTTAAGTTCATTCTCAAAATTAGTGCGTCCCATCGCTAAGCCCTCCTTATAATTATAGCAATAACATAGTGAAAACACAAAGTATTTCTTAACCAAATCGTCCGGTAATATAGTCCTCAGTGCGCTTATCCTTGGGGTTTGAAAAAATAGCGTTAGTATTATTATTTTCTAGCAGCTCTCCCAAGAGGAAAAAAGCTGTGTAGTCAGAAATACGTGCAGCTTGCTGCATATTGTGGGTTACGATTACTATACTATATTTCTTTTTCAGTTCCATTACAAGCTCTTCAATTTTTGTAGTAGATATAGGGTCAAGAGCAGAGGTTGGTTCATCCATTAACAGTACCTCCGGTTGCATTGCAAGTGCACGTGCTATACACAACCGCTGTTGTTGTCCGCCTGATAAACTAAGAGCTGATTTTTTTAGTCTATCCTTTGCTTCGTCCCATATTGCTGCATCACGTAAGCTTTTTTCTACAATTTCATCAAGTAGAATACGTTTTTTTGTGCCATAAATACGCGGACCGTAAGCAATGTTATCATAAATGCTCATGGGAAATGGATTAGGTGCTTGAAATACCATACCTACTCTTTTTCGAAGAAGTGTAGCATCAACACTTTTGTCATAAATGTTTTCACCTAAGAAAGTAACATCACCGGTAATTCTCACATCCGGTATTAAATCGTTCATACGATTTAAAGTCCTGATAAATGTGCTTTTTCCGCAGCCGCTTGGCCCTATAAAAGCAGTGATATTTTGAGCGGATATATCCATAGTTATATTTTTTAAAGCCTGAAATGATCCGTAATACAGGTTTAAATCCTTTGCAGTGATAATGTTCATTTACATTCCCCTATATCTTCTTTAATTTTCGTTTTAATAACTTTGTTAGAAAATTCAAAACTAATACAATAATAATTAAAACAGCCGCTATTGCAAAAGCTACATCAGTGCTGGAAACGTCCCCCCATTGTCCGGGTTCAGTAGCATAAAAGTATAACGCAACAGTAAGTGGTCTGCCCCCTGTTTGTAATGCTGCAAAATAATTGGTAATCAAAGCGTGACCTGCACCGGCAGTAAATAACAGTGCTGCACTTTCTGCTACCATTCGTCCGATAGCCAGTATTACACCACTCACAATACCGTCAAGACTGCTGGGTAAAATAATTGTCCTAATAGAGTACCACTTCGTAGCTCCCAGTGCCACAGAACCCTCACGGTACGAAATAGGAACTGTTTTCAGCGCTTCCTGTGTGGTGCGAACAACAGTAGGTAAAACTAAAATAGAGAGTGTCATAGAACCGGATAATATTGTTGCTCCACCCATCATACGCACAAAAATCAGAAAACCTACAAGTCCGTAAATTATTGATGGAATACCTGCTAATGTTTCAATTGTAAATTCAATAATTCGCACCAGACGACGGTTTGTTGCGTATTCGTTCAGATAAACAGCAGCACCAATCCCAATAGGCAATGAAATGATTAATGTTGTGAAAATTATGTAGACGGTATATAAAAGATTGGGTAATATTCCTACTGTTCCGCGTAAAAGACTAGGAGTTGAGGTCAGCATAGAAAATGTGACATGTGGAAGTCCGCGATAAAATATATACCCGATTAAAAACAAAATCAAAGACACTGCGAAGGCTACACAAAAAAAGATAAAACCCTTCATAATGTATCCATGAAATCTACGTTTAAATGGTAACTTCTGAGATATTATTCCTACATCATTATTGTTACCTGTTTTTGCATTTTTAGAGTTTGTTGTTTTCAACTTGACTTTTTCTCTCACTATTTTACTCCTCGCTTTAGCAAAAGATTCAAAACAATATTAATTATTATGATAAAAACAAATAAAACTAAAGCAATGCTGAAAAGAGCATTTCGATGAATACCTGCTGCGGCATAACTGAGTTCACTGGCAATCGCTGTTGTTAAAAAACGCACACCTCGAAACAATTCAGGCATATTGGCAACATTACCGGCTACCATCATAACAGCCATCGCTTCTCCAATTGCACGACCTATTCCCAACACAACTCCTGCAGCAATACCACTTCGAGCGGCAGGCATACTAACCTTAAAAATAGTTTCCATCTTTGTTGCACCTAAAGCATAGCTTGCTTCTTCATATTTTGTCGGAACAGCAGCTAATGCTACCCGGCTGACATTGATAATATTAGGTAAAATCATTATTGACAAAACAATAATAGCAGAAAATAGTGTCGCTCCACTTAGCAAACCAAATGTTTCGCGTACAAGTGGAACTAATACAGATAATCCGATAAACCCATATACAACCGATGGTATTCCTGCTAAAAGTTCAACCGCAGTGTTTACCACAACTGATATTTTTGGGTTCGACAATTTCGAGAGAAAGATAGCTGTCATTAACCCAATCGGCACACCAATAAGAACTGCACCAAAGGTGCCATAAATCGAGGTTAAAATAAAGGGCAAAATACCAAATTGTGGTTCTGTGCTATGCACAGGAGCCCATATCTGTCCAAATAAAAAATTAAATAATCCAACCTCACGGATTGCGGGTACGCCGTTAATTATCAAATAAATAGCAATAGTCAGCATGGCGATTATAGTCATCATGCCACAAATAAAGAAAAAACTTTTCATTACTTGTTCAATTATGTTTTTTATCTTCATAAATACTCCAAAAAAAGACTTTTCCGAGCGCCACTTTCGACGCTCGGGGTCTTTTTAATAAAAGATTAGTTAAGTGATGCTTGCAGTACACCTGCAGCGGAGATAATCGCAGTAGCATCAGTACTCATTATAAAATCTACGAACGCTTGTGCTTGTGGTGACAGTGTGACATCATCGTTTAAAACAAGGATAAATGGTCTTGCAATTGGATATGTTTTATTTAATAAAGTAGCTTCTGATATAGCGATATTATCTACTGAGATAGCTTTAACTGTAGCATCTACGCTTGAAAGAGAAGTATATCCAATAGCACCTTCGTTACCTGCTACGCTTGTAATAACACTTCCGCCGGAAGCATGTTCTTCCGCATGTTTTGTTTCATCTGCAATTCCGAGTATTTCTTCAAAAGCAGCACGACTACCCGATGCAGAGTCACGTCCAATTACAGCGATAGGTGCATCATTACCTCCGACTTCGCTCCAATTTGTGATTACACCTGTATATATTTGTGCAATTTGTTCACTGGAAAGATTCGTAACCGGATTTGTTGGGTGAACGATGATAGCAAGTCCGTCGATAGCGAAAACTCTGCCGGTAACACCTGTTTCGGTAGCACGCAGCTCTCTGCTGGATAAACCTATATCAACAGTGCCTGCAGCAGCAGCTTCAATTCCTCCACCGGAGCCTGTTGGGTTGTATTGGATGTTAACAGCTGTGTGCATTTCTTCAAATGCTTCTTTTAACATATTGATGACACGGTCAACGGAAGTAGAACCATTAAGTGTTACGTTTCCACTAATTGTATCACCGGATGTGTTAGAACCGTCTGTGTTGCATCCTGCAATTAGCAAGGATAGCATAATTGTTGCCAGAATGATGCCTGTGATTTTTTTCATGTTTTGAAAACTCCTTCAGTTTAATTTATTATATAGATTTTCTCTACGGCTTTGAGTATAGACGACAATAAAAACAGTTGATAGCATACTTGAGTATATTTTAAGTAAAGTTT
>JAITFS010000003.1 GCA_031281195.1 Oscillospiraceae bacterium | reverse complement strand
ATTATACGATTCGCTTGCTGTGCAATTCGTTCATCATGGGTGACCATAACGACCGTACGTCCATATTTTGTGTTTGAAAGCTTTAACAGCTCTATAATCTCATTGCTGTTTTTGCTGTCGAGATTTCCGGTTGGTTCATCAGCGAGAATAATTGAAGGACTTCCCATTAATGCACGAGCGATTGAAACTCTTTGTTGTTGACCACCGGAAAGCTGATTCGGCAATCGTTTTACCAATTGTGTTAATGCTGTTGTTGACAATATCTCTTGTAATTGATCTTCATCGACCTTTTGTTTGTCAAGCATTATTGAAAGAGTTATGTTTTCTTCAACATTTAAAGCTTGTATGAGGTTATAAAACTGATAAATAAAGCCAATGTTTCTACGTCGAAACTCAGCTAGACTGCTCTCACTTAAAGTGCTGATGTGTAATTGATTTATGATAATTTGTCCTCTTGTTGGTTTATCAATACCACCTATCATGTGCAATAAGGTAGACTTTCCTGACCCTGATGTTCCCATAATGGCAACAAACTCACCTTTTTCTATATCAAGTGCCACAGAATCAAGTGCGTGTATCTGCTCTGCTCCTGTGTTATATATTTTTGATAAACCTTTTATGTTAATCATAACCTCTCCTCATTAGTGTTATGTAATTAATATACACTAATTGTTATATTACATCAATTGATAAGACATTTAATTATATGGTACAATAAAAATCTATACAGAATGATGACGGAAAGAATCATCAGTGACGAAAAGGTAAAAGAGTGAACATAATATTTAAGCTTACAACCCGTCAGATGTGGCACGATAAACCACGAACATTGGCAGCATTTTTTGCAATTATCCTACCGGTTGCAATGGCTTGTGCTGTTGTAGGTAGTCTTTTTGTGTTTTTAGCATCTGACTATGGGATTGCACTTGACGAAACAAACCCAACAATCACAGAGCAACTTCCCATCATGGCGGCAATTATTATATTACTTGTTGTAATAGGTTCAATAATCCTTGTTACCACAGGGTTTAATATAACAATTATGGAGAGAACAAAATATTTTGGTTTACTAAAATGTGTTGGTGTATCAAACACTCAAATCAAGTGGAGCATTATTTATGAAGCAATAATACTCGGACTAATAGCAATCCCGATTGGCATTGTAACAGGGCTTTTAATACAAGCCGGAGCATTAATAATGTTTGACAAAATGCTACTAAGCAGTGGATTTTCAAGTGAAAACCTGACAATATTAAAGATTTCGATAAATCCTACAATTCTTATTATTGTAGCGATAACTTCCTTTGTAATTATATCTGCATCTATGTGGAAGCCACTCAGATTGATTAAGAGAACAACACCCATTGAAGCTCTAAACATATCGATCTTTACAAACACCTATGAAGACGAAACATATAGCAAAAGAATATCAATTACAAACTGGAGATATAAACTTAGCAGTCTTATAATGAAATTGATTTATGCAATAATCGGTTATGAAGGTGTACTCGCTTATAAAACTATAATTCAAAACAAAAAAAGATATAGAGCAATAATAATCACAATTATTGTTTCACTTATTTTGTTTATCATAACTTCTGTTTTTGTGGAAATGATGAGTAGACGGGTTGAGATAATGTTTGGTAACAATGACTATAATTTCCATATTTATACTTATGGTAGTGATAAACCACATGATGATTTGCATGAGTTTTTATCGGAGCGTGACGACATATTGTATAGAAGTCGACGAGAGATTAATGTTGGATCTGGTATGGGTATCTGGTTAGACATGAAAAACAGTTTTTTTAGTGATGATTATTTAGAGTGGTATTTTGATAATAATAGAAACTTGGGAGGGAGCCGTAGAACAGGTTATGGTATTCACTTGATAGTTATATCAGATGAAGATTTTTTTGGAGATACAGAAATTATATCAGGCAAATATGGTAAACTCATTAACACAACCGGAGACACAATGTTTAGAGGCAGGTGGAGGTCTTTCAGACCATTTAACATGATACCGGGTGATGAGTTAATCGTATCTAGTCGTTCGTACTTTGACTGGGATATTTATGATTGGGTTATATATGATACGATATCAATTACGTTAATATCTCAAATGTTTACGATACCGGAAAGTGTAATGCCAATGAACTGGTATGGTGGGGTGCATATAATGATTCCTGAAAGCACTAGTCGTGCGTTAAAAGTAACAGCAGATTTGTTAGAAATGGATGTACGTTATTATGATTATATTTATGTTGATGCAGATAATCCTAGTATATTTTTAGCTGATTTAACCAATATGTTTGATAAAGGATTATATATTGAGAGCTTAGTTGAACAGCAAGGTATTTTACTTGCAATAACACTTGTTGGTTATCCCCTTGTAGCTATGATTTCATTAATTTCAATCATAATGCTTTTTTCTATGTTAGTAACAGCTATGCTTATTCGTCGGCGAGAGATTGTTTCATTATTTTCAATAGGTATGACAAATAGTAATATTAACAAAATGTTAGGTACTGAGATGTTTTTTAACGGTATCAAAGCACTAGTGATTGCAATAACAATTAGCTGGATTTTATCGTATTTTGTTGTATACAACTTCATAAAACAAGCAGTAACAATGCCATATAATCCACCATATTTAACCTTTGCAATCGCAGTAGTTTCTGTGTCAATAATAATCTTTTTAGCAACCCTCTACAGCAAACGTAAGCTTCACAAAATGAACATCATAGAAGTCATAAAAAACGAAGCAGTGTAAGAAGTACAGAGATAAAACCAAAAAAGATGGCTCACTACGAACCGTCGAAGACGGCTCAATAAGAACCCAAAAAAGACGGCTTATTACGAACCGTCTTTTTTATTTTGTGTGCTTCCTTGGTTAGCTTAAATTACATGATGCTTTTAATCCACTCGATTAAGGAGAACTCTGCGGATACTCCAACAAAAACGATTGATACTGTTGATGCGAGTGTTATCAGAATGTTAAATGATGGGCCAGCTGTATCTTTCAGCGGGTCACCTACTGTGTCACCGATAACGGCTGATTTGTGGTTGTCGCTGCCTTTACCACCGAGATTTCCTGCTTCGATGTATTTCTTAGCGTTATCCCATGCACCACCTGCGTTTAGCATAAAGATTGCCATTGTAAAACCGGTTGCAATTGTACCTGAGAGTAGACCAACAACACCTTCAGGACCGAGAATTGCGCCAACAACTATTGGTGCGAGAATTGCAAGCAATGATGGAGCAATCATTTCTCTTTGTGCGCTGCGTGTGCAGAGGTCAACACAGGTTGCATAATCCGGCTCTGCTGTTCCCTCCATGAGACCTGCTATTTCTTTAAACTGACGGCGAACCTCTCTGACTATACTTTGTGCTGCACGGTGAACACCGGAGATTGTAAGTGCTGCAAAAACAAATGTAAGAGCTGCTCCGAGGAATAATCCGATCAAAACACTTGGGTTGGTGACACTTAAATCAATATATCCGTCAAACTTTCCGCCAATGTTTTGCAAAGCTTCATAAGCTACTTGATCAAGTCTTTCTGCGGTAGCACCTGCTGTAGCTTCTGCTTTTACAACAAGAGCAACACGAGCTTCGTTTACATAAGCAACCAGAAGTGCCAGTGCTGTAAACGCTGTCGAGCTGATAGCAAAACCTTTACCTGTGGCTGCTGTTGTGTTACCAAGTGAGTCAAGTGCGTCTGTACGTTCTCTTACTTCTTTTGGCAGATGTGCCATTTCGGCAATTCCACCGGCATTATCTGCAACCGGACCAAATGCGTCAGTTGCAAGAATAATTGCGTTGGTGGCAAGCATTGC
>JAITFS010000017.1 GCA_031281195.1 Oscillospiraceae bacterium | reverse complement strand
TACAGTAAGTGATACATCAGGTCTTGTATCTATTAAAGCAGTTCCCCATATTTCTTCGTCGATTATTGTCGAATAACCCATATTTGTTTCAAAGTTCCATGTATTAGCATTGCCGCTATCGAGATACCATGTGTGTTTTATCATGCCATGAGCATATCCATCCACAAATGTACCTTCAGTAATTATTATTGTGGCATAAGAATAATTGGTGTCAAGGTCGGAAGGGCGAACACTTGCACAACTCAGAACACCTTCGCCATTTGGTAAGCCGTCCACGAAATAACCTTCATAACGGAAGTTGTGATATAACCAAATACCCCAACCTGTGAATTTGCCGTTTTCATCAAGTTCACCTTCGTAGATGCCATCGCCGCTATTTCTCGTAGATTTGTCATCGTTGCTTGCTGTGCCGGAGCCATTACTGCCAATATCAGAATCGTCATTGCCTCGTCCAAACAAACCTGATAAGTCTATAAAACCGCAAGCAGTAAGCGCGACTGATAGAGCAACAAAAACAAGAGAAATTACCAATATCTTTTTCATAAAATATGTACTACCTTCAAAAAGTTTATTTTGTGTTACAGTTAAGATGTCTCTCTGAATGACATTATATCTGAATTGAAATTATTCGTAAAATGTTATTATACCATAAGTATACTTGAAAAACATTTTTACCCGTTAATATAACTCAGAAAGATAAATCATAACTCTGCTTTGTATGATTCGTGCGGCTTCTTCAGCGGTGAGTCGTCCGTTGAAAAAATCCTCAGCAGACTCGCTGACCAAATCCCATATTGTGTCAGAATCTCTCACCATCTTTGTAGTATTGTTTATAAGAGTTCTTATAACATCGGCGTCTTCGTGTGATAAAGGCTCAACATCATAAGAAGTATCTTTATCTATATTTATAGAGTATCCTAATGGAATCATAGCTTTTTCAAGCTTTTCTTCAAATACTACTTTATTTATAGGAAAAGACCAAGGAGTAAAATCACGTTGATGTTCTTCTGTAAAAAAGATACGAAGAAACTCCCAAGCAGCATCAATATCAGTACAAGTTGTTGTTATAGCAAGATTTGAGCTTGTATTAAAAGAAGTTCCATCTCTGTTACTATCAGGATAACCTTTAAAGACAACGTCTCCACCAAAAGGTGCTCGAGAAAACAGAAATAACTCTAATTGACCAAAGTTTAAAACATTCATTATCTGCCTACCTGTAGCAATTAATACGTCTTGGTTCGTCGTAACATCCCGTCCAATCTCATCTGGAAATGTATTAGCAAACTCCAGCATCATAACAAACTCATCACGGTCAAAATAAGCATTTCCGGTTTCAAAGTCTATATACTCATCCATATTACTAATAAACAACCTAGATAAAGCCAACATTCTATCAATCCATGAACCCATCGGTACATCTGCATTCGGGTTTGCGTCTATTACTGCCAGAAACTCTTCTAAAGTCCAACCCGGATACTCACCAAGCATTGCAGGATTACCAAAAATTGTTTGTAAGCTAAAAGAGAAAGGTATTCGGTACAATCCGCTGTTTATTTCAGATGCTTTAAGCACACTTTCAAAGAGACTATCTCGGTTAATTAAGGGGTCTGCATTTAAGTATGGGTATAAATCTACCAGCATACCTCTTGAGACGTACTCCCTAAAAGGCAGTTGAAAAAACATATCCAGTATATCAGGGCCTTTACCGGAAATAAGTTCAGTAGTTAATCTTGTTATACCTAAAGAAAAATCATTATCTGTGTTAAAAACGGAATAATCGACAACGTGAATCCGGTGAGTGTCACTGCTACTATTAAATTTCTCAACAGCAGCTTTGTGAGAACTGTCATAATGAAATACTCCAAATGTAAGAATTGTAATTTCGGGGAGGTCTTCATAAGGCTTGCTGCTTAATAGGTATAATTCTAATGTTTGCTCAGATCTAAAAACGTCAGTTTGCGATTCTTTGATAACAATTATACGCCCGTCAGATAGTAATGTAAGAGATCTTAAATCCTGAACAGCTAAAGTTGTATCATTCCAATTTAATATAGGAATATGTTCTCTAGTTTCTGCACTAACACCGTAAAGATGTGAAAAATCGTTGTATAAAACAAGATATTCTCCAATTCCGGAAAAAACACTCATTATAATGGGTAAATTTGCAGCTAATCTTGTCGATTCACCCCATGACCTGCGTTCAAAATCAATTGATCGTAAATAAGTAACCCTCTCTTGTTCATTAACAAGAGCAACGCTACCATCAGAAAGCCTGATGAAATTAACAAAGTAGTATGGGTTATCAAGGGTAAAAAGCAATTGACCGAGAGAGTTTAAAATATAGAAATTTGCATTAGAAGCAATATAGATATTTCCTAAACTGTCAATATTAAAGGACAAAACACTTAGGAATTCATCACTTGCAAATAAATCTGTAATATCAAAAACTAAACTTTCTGCTCCGGTGCTGTCAAGCTTTCGAATCTGCTTCGTTTCAGAAAAACTCATGTTATCTATATCTTCGTAGAAAAATCTCGACTCGACAACCCATAGATCACCATAATAATCTATATGTATAGTATGTATAGAAACAGGACCACCAAAAGCATTAGAAAAAATTGCTCCTGTGGCATAGTTTTCCAGTTCATAAAGCTCTGTGCTGTCAATATTCATTGAAAATAACCTGTGGTTATTAAAACTTGAATTATGATTGTCGGAATTAGATGCTGTAAAAAACACTTTATCCTCTGTAAGTTGAATATTTCCTACATCAGTTAAGTTTTCGGGTAGCTCCGGAAAAGGTATTTTTTCTGCACTATAAACATATTTAGGTGGTGTAAAATCACCTGAGGGCACATCGTCAAAGCCATCGTCAAAACCATTGTCAATTTCTTGCTTACAACTGCTCATTATTAATGTAATTAATAGAGCAGTTACTAATA
>JAITFS010000171.1 GCA_031281195.1 Oscillospiraceae bacterium | reverse complement strand
CTGCGGGTTGACGATGTTGACAAGGATTATATCAAAATCTCTTACGCAGGCACAGACTCGCTATATGTTCCAACAACTCAGCTTGATATGGTTGCAAAATACATCGGTGCAGGCGAGGAGTCCGCTCCAATGAAGCTCTCAAAGCTTGGTGGTACAGAGTGGGTAAAGGCAAAATCACGTGCTAAAAAAGCTGCAAAAGAAATGGCCCGCGAGTTAATCAAGCTGTATGCAGAGCGTCAGCGTGTTGCAGGACATGCTTTCTCTGCCGACACAATTTGGCAAACAGAGTTTGAAGATAAGTTTGGTTATCAAGAGACCGATGACCAGCTTGTTAGCGCAGCAGAAATAAAAAGCGATATGGAAAAACCAATTCCTATGGATCGCCTGCTGTGTGGTGATGTTGGTTACGGAAAAACTGAGGTTGCACTACGTGCTGTTATGAAGTGTGTACTCGATGGTTATCAGGCGGCAATACTTGTGCCAACAACTGTTTTGGCACAGCAACACTATGTCACTTCTATGCGGCGTTTCGCCGGATATCCTGTAAACATTGAGGTGCTAAGCCGTTTTAGAAGTCACGCACAGATAAAAAAAGCTCTGCAAGATATAAAAGCAGGGAGTGTTGACTTTGTTATCGGTACTCATCGGCTTTTACAAAAAGATATTGAGTTCAGAAAGCTTGGGCTTCTTGTTGTTGACGAGGAGCAGCGCTTTGGCGTTACGCACAAAGAAAAGCTAAAAAACATTTCCAAACAGGTTGATGTTTTAACCCTGTCTGCAACTCCTATCCCCCGCACGTTAAATATGGCACTGTCCGGTATTCGTGATATGTCTACAATTGAAGAACCTCCACAAAGCCGCCGTCCTGTCCAAACTTATGTGCTGGAGCATGATGACGGCATTTTGTGCGATGCCATTCGTCGAGAGGTTGCTCGTGGCGGACAGGTTTATTATCTGCACAACCGAATAGAAAACATCGACCGAGTGACAGGTCGTTTGATGGATATGCTGCCCGGTATTCGTTTTGCTGTCGCTCACGGGCAGATGGACGAGGACAGTTTAAGCGATGTTATGGAGCAAATGACCGCCGGTGAAGTGCAGGTGCTTGTTTGCACAACTATTATCGAGTCAGGAATTGACATTCCTAACGTAAATACTCTAATCGTTGAAGATGCTGATAAGCTCGGACTTGCTCAATTGCACCAAATTCGCGGGCGTGTTGGTCGTTCTCCACGTCGTGCTTATGCGTATTTAACATTTAACCGTGGTAAGCTCCTTACAGAAATCGCTGAAAAACGTCTTTCTGCTATCAGAGAGTTTGCCGAGTTTAACTCCGGCTTTAAGATTGCAATGCGTGACCTTGAAATTAGGGGTGCAGGTAGTTTGCTCGGTGCGGAGCAATCAGGACACATGATAAGTGTTGGATATGATATGTACTTAAAGCTCCTTGAGGAAGCGGTTTTAGAAGAAAAAGGCGAAAAACAACTAAAACGTGTTGAATGTCCTGCTGATATAAATGTTGCTGCCGGTATTCCTGAAAGCTATGTTGCTTCCGCCGGTCAAAGAATGGATATTTACAGACGAATTGCTTTAATTCGTTCCGAAGAAGATAGCAACGATATTCTCACAGAGTTAATCGACAGATACGGCGAACCTCCCGAGCAGGTTCTTGCTCTCACCTCTGTTGCAATGCTTCGCAGTGAAGCATCGCAGCTTGGAATCACAGAAATCTCACAAAGAGAAGGTTGGTTACGCTTAAAGCTTTCTGATTTTAACATGGAAAGTGTTTCAAAGCTTTATTCGCTTCCTGATTATAGCGGTCGGGTAAAAGTGCTTGCAGGAACAGAACCAACAATTGCTTTAAAGCTCAAAGGTGGCTCTGTGGTTGATGAAGCTGTGAAGTTTGTGCGTAGTTATGGGTACGCTGTGTCGTAAAATATTTGCTTTATTAAACAATAACAGTTATAGTTATTAAAGATAACTCGAAAGGATACATATTAAATGAACTTTAAAAAACTTTTAGCAATATTGCTATGTTTGTGTTTAGTGTTTGCTCTTTTGGCAGGCTGCACAAAAGATTCTGAGGATGACGATGATAATGGCAACGACGATGATATTCCGTCAAACGGAGATGTAACGAACGGCTCGGGTGTATTTGATGCTGATGCTGCATTTGCAACATTTTCACCTGATACTGTTATGATAAGTGCAGGCGATATTACAATCACTTGGGCAGAGCTTTATATTTTCTTATTTGGTGCAGTCGCCGACTACTCGCAAGACTTTTTTATTCCTATTAATTGGGACGAAGAACTTTTTGATGATAAAACCATTTCTGACTTAATTTTAGAGCTTGCAACAAACGAAGCACTTCAAGTTCTCGTTTTTGAGCATGCAGCTATGTTAAACGGTGTTTCTCTAAGTGAAAGCGATTTAGCAATGTTTGATGATGAACTCGCTTCAATGTTGGAGTTTTACGGAAGTAAAGAAGAAATGGAACAGGAAATGTTTGAGCTTTATGGGATTCCTAGTATTGATATATTTATGCGAATTATGAAAGCCTTTTATTTATACGAAGTGCTACTAAGTGAACTTTTTGGCTTCGGTGGCGAGAAGCTCTCTGATGCTGACGCTGCAGCTTATGCAGAGCAACAGGGATTTATGAGAGTTAAGCACATCTTGATTATGAAGTCTGACGAAGATGATGACGATGACGACAGAGACCCGTTAGCTGAAGCAGAAGAAGTTCTTGAAATGTTAGATGATTTTATAAATGATCTCACAGATGAGTACCGTGGTACTTTGGAAGAATTTTTTACTGAATTAATGCTTGATTACAGTAAAGACCCGGGTAGTATCATGTCTCCCGAGGGTTATCTGTTTCGTTTTGAAGATATGGTTGAACCGTTTTCAGAAGCAAGTGCAGACTTAAAAATTGGTGAAATAAGTGGTCTTGTTGAGACTGTTTACGGATATCATATTATTCTCAGACTTCCTATAGATTATGATATGGTACCAATGGCTTACGCTATTGAGAGTTATAATATCCCATTGCGTATGATTGCTGCGTATGAGTTGTTTGGTGAGCTTCTTGAAACATGGAGAGAAGAACTTGAATACGAGTTTTCTCCCGAATACAAGTCCATAGTTCTTTCTGATATATTTGCCTGGTAGCTGTGGATTGACACTTTACCTTTTTTGGAATAATCTTTTGTTTTGAAAGACCGGTTCGCAGGTAATGTTAACGCCTAATTGCTTAAACATAGCAATATCAACCTGCGGTAATATAACGCTTGAGTGTGCTTCAGACTTGTTAATCTTCGGGATTTGCTGGAGCACTAATTCTGCGGTTTCATTTGTTGCTGCATTTATTGCAAGTGCTAACAAAACTTCATCTGTGTGTAGGGTTGGGTTGTCGTAGCCCAGATAACCAACCTTTAGTTTTTGGATTGGTTCAATTTCTGATGGTGAAATTAACAGTGCTTTATCATCAATGCCTGCCAGATGTTTTAACACATTTAAGAGCGTTGCCGAAGATGCACCAAGCAGTGATGATGTTTTGCCTGCAATAACAGTACCGTCAGGTAATTCTATTGCAACACAGGGAGTTCCTGTCTCCTCCGCTTTTTTTAACGCCGGTTTTACAGGCGGTCTTTCCTCCGGTAAAATTTCAGCACTGTTCATTATAAGCTCTAACTTTGATAATGCTGATTTTGGCACTTTTCCTCTTGCATAATCAAGCTGTGTGTTGAAAAATCTGCGTATAATCTCCTGACGTGAGGCATCAGCGCATATTTCATCATTTATGCAAAAACCAATCATGTTCACACCCATATCTGTTGGTGAGCGGTACGGACTTTCACCCCAAATACGTGTGAACATTGCATTTAGTATCGGAAAAACTTCAATGTCTCTGTTGTAACTAACCGCAGAGACATTGTATGCTTCCAAGTGGAACGGGTCTATCATATTTACATCGTTAAGGTCTGCGGTTGCCGCTTCGTAAGCTAGGTTTACCATGTGCTTTAACGGCAGATTCCAAACCGGGAAGGTTTCAAACTTTGCATATCCTGCTTTTACTCCACGCTCATTTTCGTGATATAGTTGAGACAGACATGTTGCCATTTTTCCGCAAGCGGGTCCCGGTGCTGTAACCACAACAAGTGGACGTGTTGTTTCTATATAGTCATTGTTTCCATATCCCTGCTCACTAAGAATGAGCTGAACATTTGACGGATAATCCGAGTCAGGAATGTAATGCATTATATAAACATTGATGTCAAGGCTCTCTAAATGCTCCTTAAAAGTAGTGGCGGCAGGTTGTCCCAAATATTGGCTGATAACAACACTGCCGACATATAAATTGTCTTTTCTGATTTCGTCAACAAGTCGCAGAACGTCATCGCCGTAAGATACGCCTGTGTCTCCGATTTCCTTACTGTTGTCAATGTTTGATGCATTTACAACTATTACAATCTCAACTTTTTCTGCAAGATTTTTTAGTAGTTGTATCTTTATATCCGGAATGTAGCCGGGGAGTATGCGCGCTGCGTGATAATCGTTATAGAGCTTGCCGCCAAATTCGAGATAGAGCTTGTTCTCAAACATTCCGATCCTCTCAAGGATTTTTTTGGATTGCCGCTCTAAATATTGGTCAACATCAAACCCAACAGCATACATATAGTAACTCCTACCCACAACAAAATGTGCCTGTAGACACATCTTGGCTCAACATTTAGTGCTATTCTACTGTATGAACGAGCTTATGTCAAGTAGGAAAATGGTGAAAAAGCACTGTGTATAATTTATGGACTCCTTACCCTCTTTAGTAAAGAGGGTGGCTCCGCAGAGCCGGGTGATTTGTAGACACATGTAAAATCTTGCACATTTCACACGGGTATGATAGAATCACTCAAAATCGAAAAATCATATTTTTCGATTTTGAAGCGGACGAGCAGCGGAACGGAGCGAATGTCCATCGCCAGATGGACGTAGCGAAGTGGAGCTTGCGAGGACGCGCGCGCGGGTGGTGGAATTGGCAGACTCGCTAGATTCAGGTTCTAGTGTCCAATAGGACGTGCGGGTTCAAGTCCCGCCCCGCGCACCAAACTATCGTAATAGTATGACTGATTAATTGTGATTATTCATTTCTTAAACTGATTTTGCATGTTTTGTATGATTTTTGTTGATGTTGTTTTGTATTCGTGGTAAAATGTTCCTGTATCTGTATTTTAACAGTGTCCGGGAGGTAATATTATGAAAACATTTATCGTTGCAATGCCGTTTTTCGATACAAAAATGTCGGTGGTTGCTTATCGACTTAACTCTCGTAGCGGAAAAAAGCTAATCGGCATGATGGTTGAAACTTTAAGTGTTTCCGATTCCGTTATGTCACCGGGGCTTGATTTAATCAAAACATTGGGTATTGAGCCGCTTACAGGTGGAGCACCTTTGTTTGTTGATATTAATGAATATCACCTGCTTATGAGAGTGCCAATTACCCTTGGTATTCCTCCCGATAGTCTGGTGTGTATTCTCAAAAACAATATCAAAATTGACGATAGTGTGCTTGAAAGATGCCGTGAGTTAAAAACACTTGGCTATAAAATCGCTGTTGACGGATTTCTTGAAGGACACACGCAGAGTCCTCTCTTTGAGTTCATTGATTATCTAATCGCTGATATTACTGACTTTACAATTGATGAAAAGTTCATTGAAACTATCAAGGCACTTGCTACATTAAAGCAGGTTGTTCTGTCAAACATTAACGATATGGACACGTTTAACAAGCTCACCGTTATACCGTCTACCCTTTATACCGGCCGTTTCTTTAGCCAGCCGATAACAAAGGGCGCAAGCAAGATTTCACCGATAAAGATTAACGCTCTCGCACTTCTTAACAGAATCAACGAGGACGATTTTGACCTTGGTGACATCGCAGACATTATTGAAAAAGACCCCTCGCTTTCGATTTCTCTACTTAGGTTTATAAACACTGTTATGCCGAAGAAAATCGAATCCATCAGAAACGCTGTTGCAATTCTCGGACAAAAAGAAGTCAAGCGTTGGTCTACAACTGCAATTTCTATTCAACTTGCCGATGA
>JAITFS010000165.1 GCA_031281195.1 Oscillospiraceae bacterium | reverse complement strand
ACAGAACTAAACAGTACCATTATGACAGTTTAGGCAACCGTATAATGAGCCTCCAAAACGAAACAAAGATATTACACAGCTACAACAGCCGTAACCAGCTTATAAAGACAACTGAGGGTGATGCTGTTAAAGACTACAGTTATGACAAGCGTGGCAACCTTACGAGTATCATAGAGAACGGCATGACAACATCTAGCTTTGTATTTAACTCAGCTAACCGTATGGTAGAGGCTATTACAAGTAAGGGTAAGGCTGAATATGAATACAATGGATTCTTAAAACGTGTTAGTAAACTTGAAACACTACAATGTAACAGTACAGAAATTAAAGACCCACTGCAAAAGGTCAAATACACGCTTGACCTAACTAAGCCGTATAATGACTTACTATCTATTGGAGAGCAGCGTTTCGTTTGGGGTAATGAACTGCTTCAATCTGAGGGTAGTAACAACAACGAGCAATTCTCATACCTAAATGACCATCTTGGCTCACCTATACGCCTTGTGGGTAACAGCCAAACTGAAACACTCTCTTATGACGAGTTTGGTGTGCCACTAATCGATGCAAGTACTAACATCAGCACAAATCAAAGCAAGCACCTAAACAATGCAAATCACTTCCATAACCCATTTGGGTTTACCGGTTACCAATCTGATAACATTTCTAACCTCTACTATGCTCAGGCTAGGTATTACTATCCTAGTGTCGGGAGGTTCGGGGCAACCGATGTTATTAAAGGTTATGATATCTGGCCTGCGACGCTTAATGAGTATTCTTATTGTGTTAATAATCCAAATATATACATTGACCCTGATGGTGAACTATTAATATCTGCACTTGTTGTAGGCATTGTCATAGGAGTTATTGTTGGCGGTACCATTGGTGGTGTTAATGCATATCAAAACAATGAAAATGTAGTAGTTGGCATTGCCGGAGGTGCTATAGTTGGTGGGGCTATCGGAGCTGTTGGAGCTATTGCTGCACCTGCAGGAGCAGTAGTTGCAGGTACAGCGACTGGAGTTGCTGGATTTGTAGGTGGTTCATTAAATCATATAGGGCAAGGTTTATATAATCACGGTGAAATACCTAGTGTTGGAGAGACACTAAAAGCTGGTGCTATAACGGGGTTATTAGCAGTTCCAGGTGGCATACTTGGTGGAGCAGTTGTAACAACGGCTACAGCGGCGGGAGTCTCAAACTTGGTTTTAAACTTTGCGGCTGGTTCAGTGCAATGGTGTTCAGAATTGCTCTTTGGATTAGTAGGTAGTACTATTGTTAATGGCTTGATGAGCCAAGGATCCCAAACTCAAAATTTTACCGAACAAAACAAACAATCTTCTTGTGACTAAAATAGAAACTTAAGGAGTGTAAAAGTATGCATCTCTTTCAACTTTTTATTTCGTATTTGATTGTATTCCCAATTATTTCTTTGATAATATACGCTATCTTGAAGTTTGCTTTGGAGAGACAAGACAGGGAGTACCAATCAAATATAGAATTAGAAAATTACATAATGCGATACAAAAAATCTACTATAGCATTAAATGTTGCACTTATGTTTATGCTTGCTGCTTTTATATCGTTTCCAATTTTTATGAATGCACCGAAGGTAGAGCATTTTATTTATTCTGTCTTGGTGGTCAGCCCTCTTATAATACTACTTCTCATACAAATTATTGTCATGGCAAAGTGGAAAGTTGCAGTTGATGGCGAAACTATTAAGATGGACACGCTATATCGTGGAAAACGCACATTCAATTTCAATGACATTATTTATGCGACAGAAGAATCAAACTTGGCATATAGTCGGTTCGGATGTCATGATGTTACATATCATGTTTTTGCAAGAGGTTCGCAAGATAAAATCATTAAGCTTTTTATTGTAACAAAAACAACTCATGGTTATGATGCTTTTGCATCTAAACTGAAAGAAATCGGAAAAATAGACAAGCAAGAAAGTGAGTGCAGGAACATACTAAGTAAACATAGGTACATTTCTTGGACTTTCCTAGCATTTGCAATATTGCTTACTATTGCTGCAATAGTTTTTACCATTAGTGCAATAAGTGATCTGAATTACAAAGGAGACCCAGAGGATTACATAAGCGTGAGTGGTTTTCTTGCTTCTATTGAAGTTTCAAATATAAACGGCAGAATGTTTCTGTCGTTGTTAGGCAGTACAAGTGTATATTTTTTACCAGGTAATCAAAATATGTCAGAACATGATAAAATACTGAGGAGTAGCATTTTGTATGGATCTTATATTGAACTTTTGACTAGACCAAGACAGTCTTCGGATGGAACTTTCTATTGCATTGAGTTAATTGTTGATGGTGTGCCAATACGCACTCATGATGAGTATACAACTATGATTAGGTCAAGAGGAAAAGGTACTCTCGATAACCTTGTTTTACTCACGCTAATCTATGCCGCCCCCTTATTTATCATAGGTTTTTTAATAAGAGTTGTAGGAAATAGAAAAGCTAAAAAAGTAGGCTTAGCAAGTGATCTTCAACACATTATGGACGAATCGCATCCTTCTGATAATTAAACAAAACTATATAGAATTAAGCAAATATTTTGAAATAAAATCTAAAAAGCAAAGAGGAATCCAATGAAAAAGCTAATCATATTCAACAATACAGTATGCATAGAACTGCCGGTGCAAATGCTAGCTGATAAGATACCATTTAAAAGCAAAGCTTTAAGCAAGCTTGTACCCGATAAGCCGCTTGTGGCACAGTTGAGCTTAATACCGAATGAACACAACGATATTGGTGATGGGATTACCGCATTGCTTGTTGAAACAGATTCACAATATTACTCAACACAAAGTGTCGAATATGTACGTATATGCAAATCACCTAATGCACATGTTCAAATAGATGACACAAACGCAGATGTCACAGTCACATTTAATAAACTCACCATTCTTGATGATACAGGTGTTTACCTCAACGGAAAGAAGATATCCTGTGGTGAACATCAACTAAACTACGGCGATAGTTTTTGGGTAGGAACAAACCGTTTCATAGTGCATCTTGAATATATAGAGTGTCTAGGTACAAAATATGTATCACACTTAAATATATCTACGATTGCCCCGGAGCCATATGAAGGGTTTCCCACATATACACGCTCACCTCGAATAATAAAGCGTGAGCCAACAGAAACGATTGAGTTATCACCTCCGAAACCGAAAGAAGAACGAAAAAAAGGTGCCCTCGTTAAGGTTATAGTCCCACCGCTCATGATGATGTTAGTAACAGTAGGTGGCGGTATGCTGATGGGTCGTGGTGTTTTTGTATTAATAGCAGCAGCGGGAATGCTCGTTAGTGTTGTGTTTTCAGTTACAACATTTTTCAGCGACAAAAAAACACATCGTGAGAAAGAACGAAAGCGTGACGAGAGCTATGAGACCTACCTTCTCTCACGTCGTAAACGCATCAACGAACTTGACACAGCACAAAGAGAATCGCTATTATATCATAATTTATCACCATACGAAATATCACGAGAGGTTCAAAGCTATTCGAGCAGACTCTATGAACGAGCTTCGAATGACAGCGATTTTTTGACTCTTTCATTAGGATATTCGACAGTACCTACAAGTTATAAACTAGGCTACAAGGAAGATACCGATGCATCAGAAAAAGACCCACTCACTGATGAGATGAAAGAGTTAGTACAATCGTATAAAAACGTACCTGAAATGCCTACAGTAATCGACCTTAAAAAAGCACATCTTGGGCTTGTTGGTGAAAAATCTTATGTTCACAGACAATTAATATCTATACTGACACAGCTATGCTTTTTCCAAAGTTATCATGATATAGAGATTATCATATTAGTAGAGGAAATTGACCGACAGAAATTCGAGTGGGCTCGTTGGTATCCTCATTGTCGTATAAAAAACATAAATATAACAGGGCTAGTGTCAGCCGAGAACCAACGCGACCAAGTTTTAGGTAATGTAGCACAAGCAATAAAACAACGCAAGCAAAAGCAAGAGGAACAAAAGAAAGACAGCCAATACCTACCTCATTATATATTTATTATAGATAATCCAAAACTCATAATCAATCACAGTATTATGGAGTATCTGCAAACTCCGGAAACATCATTGGGTTTTTCACTGATTTACACCACGCATATAAGGGCGAATCTACCTGAGAATATTCATACTGTATTTATGCTCGACGGTGGCGATCATGGCACATTATTACTAAACGAATGTAAATTGATAAACCGATCTGTAATCTTACCTGATGTTAATGCAATTGATTTAGAACTCATGGCACGTAAACTGACACCTATAAAGCATAGCCAAGGTATCTCAACAGTAATCCCTGAAAGCGTTACGTTTTTTGAACTGTTTAATGTACAACGCCCGGAAGAAATACCTATACTAAAGTTGTGGAGTAAAAATGCATGCCATAAATCATTGGCAGTACCACTGGGTCTGCGCGGCAAGGACGATGTAGTAGCACTTAATCTGCACGAAAAAGCTCATGGGCCTCACGGTTTAGTAGCAGGTACAACAGGCTCGGGTAAATCTGAGATAGTGCAATCATATATACTATCACTAGCAGTAAATTTCCACCCTCACGAAGTGGGTTTTCTACTAATCGACTATAAAGGTGGTGGGATGGCAAATCTCTTTAACAATTTACCTCATCTACTTGGTACAATAACAAATCTTGACGGTAGCGAAAGTATGCGAGCATTAGCATCAATAAAAAGCGAGTTAGCACGTAGGCAACGCATTTTAAACGACCATGATGTTAATAACATTAACCAATATACAAAACTCTTCAAATCAGGTGAATCGAAACTCCCTATGCCGCATCTTTTTCTCATATCTGACGAATTTGCAGAACTGAAAAAAGAACAACCTGATTTTATGAGCGAGCTTGTAAGTGCAGCACGTATTGGTCGTAGCCTTGGTGTACATCTAATCCTTGCAACGCAAAAACCATCAGGTGTTGTTGATGACCAGATATGGAGCAATTCTAAGTTTAAGCTGGCATTAAAAGTAGCGAATGAAAGCGACAGTAATGAGGTGTTGAAGACGACAGATGCGGCAAGGATAACAGAGCCGGGCAGAGCATACCTGCAAGTCGGAAATAATGAAATATACGAATTATTTCAATCAGCATGGAGTGGAGCACCATATTGTGAGGATGTCGTTGAACACGGATTTGACAGCAGGGTGTATCTCATAAACCAACTCGGTCAGGGTGAGCTTCTAAACGAGGATTTAAGCGAGGTAAACAAAACTGAAGAGTCTAAGTTGACTGAACTTGATGTTGTTGTAACTCATGTGTCAGATATTTATAAAGGACTAAACGCAACTGCGGTTGAGAAACCGTGGCTACCACCACTAGAACATAAAATTGTGACGAAAGCCATTACATTGGGGCGTAATGTTGGTCAGATTGATGGGTATAATCTAAATATTCCTCTCGGTATGGTTGATATCCCTGAAGAGCAAAAACAGATGGAATATACTCATAATTTTTTCGAAGATGGAAATCTTGCTATATTTGGTGCATCAGGTTTTGGTAAATCTACGGTACTCCTGAATACGGCATTAACTCTCGCATCGCAAAATTCCCCAAAACTACTCAACTTCTTTATCATGGATTATGGCAATTCTGCACTCGTTCAGCTACGCAGCTTACCGCATACGGCTGATTATATAGGGTTTGATGATGTTGAAAAACTTGATAAGTTAGAAAAACTACTGATTGAAGAGCTAAAAGAGCGGAAACACCTCTTTGCTACAATAAATGCGATTAATTTCAGAATGTATAACGAAATTTCCTCGGTGAAAATTCCAGCGATTTTACTATTCATTGACAATTATGATGTTGTAAAAGAAGTTAGTTCAGAGCTTGAAGAGTTTCTTGTTAAGCTAACTCGTGATGGTACAGGCGTTGGTATATATACGATTATATCCGGTTCTCGCAGTAATGTGGTACGTTATTCAGTATTAAACAATTTTAAGAATAAAATAGCTCAATTTATGTTTGATGTTAATGACATTACTGCTATTGTAGGTCGCTGTGAGTACAAACTTCCGGAAGTACGTGGACGCGCTCTTGTCAAGCTTAAAAATGTTCATGTCGCACAGTGCTATCTACCAGTTGAATATGAAGATGATATCGCATACGCACGTCTTGTGGGTGAAGTAATAAGTGATATATCGGATAATAACACCGCACCTAAAGCAACAGGTGTCAGAGTTGTTGCTGATATCGTATCATATGAAGATTTGGTGTCACATTTGAAGTTAAGTGATAAACAGGCAGTAATTGGATTTGATACAGAGAGTACAGACCCGCTTTATCTAGATTTGAATATTACCTGTCATTTGATTATAGGTGGACCGATGACAGGTAAAACGAATGTACTTAAAATACTGCTCAAGCAATTCAATGACAAGCGATGCTTTATAGCAGACTCCAGAGCAGAGGATCTAAATGAATACGAAGGTCTTCAAGATGTCACTTATATGAGTACGGAAAGCCAGTTAGAAGAATTTCACAGAAAATTATTAGAGCTAGTAGATAAGCGAGAGAATGCTTTAAAGACATCGGGACAAAAAGTGCGTGATTTCATTGCGTCGCAACCGCCGGTAGTGGTGGTTATAGATGATGGTGATAATTTTATAGAACTGTGTAAAATGAAGTCAAGTGATATGGAAAGACTTATAACAAGAGCGAAAGATGTTGGTGTACCATTTATAGTTACAACATTGCCAACAAAAATGCGCGGATATGGCGGAATTACAGATATTCTAAAAGACAACCAAGCAGGCATAGCACTCGGTAATCCCAATGAACAAAGTGTACTGCCGATAAAAGCACCAAACAGGTATAAGCCTGTGCAGGATATAGGATTTTACCTTAAACGGGGTGATGTACGACAATTTAAGTTGCCATTTATAATATGATAATAGATGAATATGCAAGGAGTTGATGTTTGCATGATGAAAAGAACTATATCGACACTAATGAGTTTACTACTTTTATTTTTGTTTACCTTCGGATGTTCTTATAACTCCGGTTGGGATACAACACATGAAAGTGGGCAGCGCATTGTTCATACAACTATAGCGGTAGTTAACATGGATTTAGGTGTAGAAGTATATGGTGAAAGACAAAACTATTCTGCAGCAATAATTAACACTTTGGATAAAGATTATGTACTTGTTTCAGCGGGAATAGCTGAAAGTGGCTTTGAAAGTGGTGCATACGGAGCCGTGATTACTTTTCCTTCCAATGTATCAGAGAGGATACTCTCATTTAACAGCAATCGCCCAGAAAGGGTAGAGTTGGAGTTTCAAGTCAGTAGAGACTTGAGTGAAGCCGACTATATTGACACACATTTGAAAATAATGAACTTGCAGGTATCAATAAATACCACCATAGCTCAGACATACGTGAGTTCAATGTTCTTACAGTTTCATAATGCACAGAATCATCTAGAGCTTGTATTTAATAACAATTTAGATAATCTAACTTCAATTGATGCAATCAGATTACCAGCATTCACTAGTTCTCTTGCCTTAGATAGACTGCCAGAAATTCCTCTCGAAACTGAAGGTACAGATACTTCGCAACACACTATAACAGTGGCAAATTTTGCCGAGATGGTATCTGGAGTTTATTTGAATAGTTACGAAGCCGCTTCACAATCGTATCTTTCGATGCGTGAGGGATTATATGGATTAATAGATGAACTACCCAGACAAGAAGATTATTGGATGGATAAATTAGCAGCATGGGCAATGGTCAAGATAGAGTATAGTGATGAACTTGACGGGTTCACTGAGAAATTAATGGATTATGCGGATGAACTAGATGCATGGCTTGAAAATATGTATGATTGGTATGATGATGCTACCGATTGGCATACTGAAATTAGGAATTCATATAATGTTGCAATATTGTATATAAATGAAGTATCTGAATATGTTGAGATCTTATCTAATAGTATTAATCCTGTTTTATCAGAGTTACAAGAAATATACGAATTATTGAACTCTGCATATGATTTAACGGATGATGAAACAGCGTTACTGTTGTTAGGTGAAATAATTAGCATTATAAATCTAGACAACCTTACATTATCAACGTTTTATGAATTGTTTGACGAGATGCCCGACAACAGTATGCTAGATTTTCCAAATGAGTTTGATTTGAGAATTCCTCCTTCAAACTTAACTCCTGCATTTACGGAATTGCCTCCAACAAAACCCACAAATTTACAACCTCCGCGCCCTGATGATTTTTGGAAATCTTTGAACTCTTTACAAACCCAGCTCTCTGAATTTAATATTGATGAATTCTTATCAGATGACGTCCATCGGATGGTTCTTGGATTCTTGCGTTCATTTGATGATTTCTTAGGTTTTCTCAGCAATGACATGGATAGACAATTTGATATTAACCTTCTAGAGCTGTATAATATACGACTTGCGTACATTGATTATCTTTCAGATTTAAGAGAAGGCACGCTACAAGGTGAAGCAGATGAACAGGACAGGCTTAGAGATGATTTGAGTAATATTATATTTACACATGAAACTAATCATAATAACACATACGCAATGCTTTCTGACTTTGCCGGTATGATGCCAGAGAGCAGAAGACCTACGGGTATGAACCGAGAGTTGATAGACTTTACTGTAGCTCCATTTGAGTTCGTGTCATTAGAAACTAGGTTAGCAAAGCTGAATACAGAGGTAATACAAGAACGGTCTGATGCAATAGCCTTAGAAGAAGTGATAATCATAGTTGTTGTAGCAGTTTTGGTAATATCACTCATAGCCATACTCGCAGTAAATTATCGCAAAAACAAATTGAAAAAATAGCAATTGTAAATTAGTAAAGAGAGAACCCCCACCCTTTACAGTAGGAGTCAAAACAAATGGACTTAGTATGGAACAGAATAGAAGCGGAGCAGGTACGCCAAGAGTGTGAATCGGCCTTAAGACGTCAAATCGGTCATATGCAAAATACGTTAGAAGCGTACAGGCGTGCAGCAGATGAGTTAGAACGTCAGGCAAACGAGCAAGCTCATATAGCTGTGACTGCAATGCGAGCAGAGATAACCGATATTGGTGAGAAACATGGCACACCGCATATACGCATGGTTGAAGATATAATAGCACG
>JAITFS010000119.1 GCA_031281195.1 Oscillospiraceae bacterium | reverse complement strand
AACATTGGAGAGGAAGTTCGGGTTTCCGGATGGGTTGATACCATTCGAGACCATGGTGGTATCACTTTTCTTGATTTGCGTGATTTCAGCGGAATTATTCAAATTGTTATTCATGATGATAAAATGCTTGAAGGTGTAAATCGGGAAGCAGTTATATCAGTAACCGGAAAACTAAAAGCACGTGATGATGATGTAATAAACACAAAGCTTGATACAGGATATATTGAAGTTTTTGCTGACAAGCTTGAGATATTAGGTAAATGTAAAAATATGTTACCCTTTGAAATAAATGAATCACGTGCAACACGTGAGGATTTGCGATTGATGTTTCGTTATCTTGACCTTCGTAACAAAGAAATGCGTGATAATATCATCCTTCGCTCAGAGGTAATAAAGTTTATTCGTGAGCAAATGGTTAACCTTGGTTTTCTTGAGATACAAACGCCGATTCTCACAGCTTCATCACCGGAAGGAGCGCGTGACTATTTAGTACCAAGCCGTAAGCAAAAGGGTAAGTTTTATGCACTTCCTCAAGCTCCGCAGATTTTTAAGCAGATACTTATGGTATCGGGTTTTGACAGGTATTTTCAAATTGCACCTTGTTTTCGTGACGAAGACGCACGTGGAGATCGCTCGCCGGGTGAGTTTTATCAACTGGACTTTGAGATGGCGTTTGCCGAGCAGGAGGATGTCTTTGAGGTTACACAAACAGTTTTGTACGAAACCTTTAAGAAGTTTACAGACAAAAAAATATCGGACAAACCTTTTAAGCGTTTTACGTATAAGGAAGCGGTTTTACAATTTGGCAATGATAAACCCGATTTAAGAAACCCTCTTAGAATCTGTGACCTCTCAGAGTTTTTCTCAAAGGTTGAGTTTGCTTTGTTTAAAGGAAAACCTGTGCGTGGTATTGTAGCAGATTGTTCCGGTAAACCAAGAAGCTTCTTTGATAATTCTCTAAAGTTTGCAACAGAAATCGGCATGAAAGGGCTTGGATATTTAACACTTACCGATGGTGAGTTTAAAGGCCCGATTGAGAAGTTTTTATCAGCAGAACAAAAACAAGAACTCATCAACTCATGCGGTATGAAAAACGGAGATACCTTGTTCTTTATTTGTGATGCAAAATCTGTCGTAAACGGTCTTGCAGGAGAGATAAGAAAATGGCTCGGAACAGCGCTGGATATAATTGATAAAGATACCTTTGAGTTCTGCTTTATAACAGATTACCCGATGTATGATTATAATCCGGAAACTAAAAAAATCGAGTTTACCCACAATCCATTTTCAATGCCGCAGGGTGGTCTTGAAGCGTTAAACACAAAAGACCCTCTTGATGTTTATGCTCATCAATATGACATTGTTTGTAACGGTGTTGAGCTATCATCGGGAGCGGTGCGTAACCACTCGCCCGAAATTATGAAAAAAGCTTTTGCTATAGCAGGTTACACAGAAAAAGAGCTTGAAGAACGCTTCGGTGCTTTATATACTGCGTTTCAATATGGTGCACCGCCGCACGCCGGTATGGCGCCCGGGATTGATAGAATAGTAATGCTCATTGCCGGTGAGGAAACTCTCCGTGAGGTTATTGCATTTCCATTAAACGGAAACGCACAGGATTTAATGCTTGGTGCTCCAAGCTTTGTTACGGAAATGCAACTAAGAGAAGCTCATGTAAAAATCAGATAGGTTTTTATTTCCTTTTGACTTCAACACTACACTCTGCCAGGTATTGTGAAGAGTCAGTTATGCAACTTACGTCAAGCAGGTATATGATATAAACACGACCTACCAAAGTTAGTGAGTGTTCTTTTGCGTACTCAGCCATTCGTTCAGGCAAATCTCCAACATCAAAATAACAGCCGCGAGTATACCCGACAAGGTATTCACCGGCTTTTTGCTCCTGCTTACCTGTAGGGTCAATTGAGATAAAATGATTTGGATAATAACGTTCTCTGGTGAATGAATCTATATTGTCGTAAAATCCGCCAATTGGAAAGTTTAAGTTTATACGCATATCACTTACTGCCGGCATTAATGTAGATAAAGGTGAGCAAAATGTATCACCATCCTCGTAAACATTACGAGGCCATACCATCATGGGTCTACTTTCAAAATATTTAATAGAAATAACTGTTTCTTCAACCTTTATACCTACGTTAATTAACTCTCGTCTAGCGTGAATCATCATAAAAAATAGATTTATTTCGCTCATTTTCGTAAGTAAAGCTCTTTCAACATTGTGAAAGAGCTCTAATAACAATTCAGGGTCACGTTCCTTATGTAGTTTTGCAATGGTTGCGAGCGGTACACCAAGAGTGCTTAGTGAAGTTACAAAAATCAATGAAAATAATTGTGATACAGAGTAATAACGATAGTTATTTGACGGGTCTCGAGATATAGGTGTAAAAACCTCTGTTGCTTCCCAGTGCCGTAATTTCGAAGGTTCAATGTTTGTTAAGCGTGAAAATTCGAGAATTGTCAGCTCTCTATTCATAAAAAAAACCTCCTGAAAGTGTTGTTTTTCTACAAAAGTATCATCATTTGTGAGGGTAGATATGTAGTTTAATATGCATAATTATAACATAATGCGAGTAAATAATGTTTCGATTTTCTACATAAACATTAAAGTTCTATTAAACTTTTGCAAGAATATTTAATTGGTGCTGATAAGAAACATACAAATATGCCCACAAAATAAAGGTAAATATAGCTGCACACGTCTATATTTACAAGGAATAAAAAATATTTGTCAAAAATGTATTGACCTTCAAGTAGCTTGAGTGTGTAGAATATTATTCCAAAACAAACAAGGAGATAATAACTATGACATTAGGTGAAAAATTAAGAAATCTACGATTAAAAACAAAAATGACTTTAAGTGAGCAGGGGAGGATATTAAAGGTTTCTTCAAATTCTATTTACAGATGGGAGCATGACATCGCTGTTCCCAGAAAGCCTATTATTAAGATAATTGCTGATTTCTACGGTGTACCACTCGAATGGTTGTTATCTCAAACATCAGGTTCATCATTAATTAACGAAACAGAACAAAACCTTCTGATTATGTTCAGAAGATTACAAGATACCAATCGTTATAAGGTTTTAGGGTATGTTGAGCGTATGTGTGTCGAAGAAAGAACAGTTGACTACATGTATTAACATGGTACTATTCTCTAATAATCTGACAAACGTAGAATTACCGTTGTGCGGAATACATTATCATTTGTACTAAATTGTGCAGAGCCTCCATATTTTTTTGCAATCGCCTTAATTGATGGTGTGCCGATTCCTTCTCCATCGTTTTTTAGTGATAGCAAAGTATCACCGTCTCTTTTTATTATTCCATCAAAAGTGTTTTCAACAATAATTGTCAGTAAATTCCCTGTGATTCTGGAGCGAATCTTTATAAACTTACCTTCGCTAAGCTTATTCGTAGCTTCGATAGCATTTTCAAGACTATTTCCATAAACAATACATAAATCTATGTCTTGTATTCCACATTTTTCAGGAAGTTCTGTTTTAACATCAATTTTTATACCATCTCGTTTTGCTTTGTTAATATTATGGCACAATATAGCATTAACTGCGTTATTTTCACAATATGCAATCTCAACATCCTCCGGAATTGACTTTCTGTATTCATCTATATACTCAATTAGTTTTTCTGTTTTACCGGTGCTTATATACGATTGAAAAACAGATAAATGCTGCCGCATATCATGGCGCATACGTCTTGCATCTGCTACATAAGCTTGAAGTGCAGTATAATGTTCATCTTGCATTTTTAGCTGTTGCTCGATTTTTTTTGTTTTTGTAATGTTGTGATACATGCGGAACAATGTTACATAAAAATATATTGAAGTGATAGCAAAAACAAATATTAAAGAGAAGGTAAAGCTCTGCATGACTGCTGAAGCATCGTAATGGAGACTTATTTCAAGGTTTACCTCATAAAAAATGTAGAACATCACAGGTATTACACAAAGCTTTTTAATAACATTCGAATCGCTTAAATCTAAATGCGGTTTAACAAAGCGATAAAAGACCCATAAAAATACTAAAAATAGAATCAAGATTAGAATAATCTGTACAATCATATCTACCATTAAAATAGTAGATAATTCAACAAAAAGGAAAAATTCGATAAGCAAATAAAACACTAATCTACTGCTAAACACATATAAACTAGCTTGGATACATAACCAATTAATAGCTAATAAAACTACAAACGCCAGTTTCCATACATTAACAGATACGTTTTTTCGAACTATCAAAAATGTTAAAATAAAGAATAACCAGTCTTTGATAAAACCACTTATCCTGTTAAATAATATAAAATATTCCCATTCCCATATTCCATCCATTGCGTATACATAAGTGTATAAAATATTCCAAGGTAATAAATAAATAACACACAAAACAGCAAGCTCGATGATTATTCTGTGTTTTGGACGTGTGATTTTATCTAAAAAAGGAACATAACAAAGTAGTGCAAAGCAAAAATATAATATAAAATCATATAAAAAATGCAATTCAAAAATTGATGACAAGATAGTTGTAATATTCATATAAAAACATCCACTCTTACAACTTCAATGTTAATTCAGATAAATAATCTCTGTATTCCTGTTTGATTTTTACCCTGTCGCTTCTGCGAATAGGTACAGCTTTACCATTTCTTAAAATAAAGCTTTCTGTGGTTATGTCGTTAATATAGCTCATATTAACAATAAAAGACCGTTGTGTTCTTAAAAACATTTTATCATTGAGTTTTCTTTCCATTTCTGATAGGGGAAGAAAGGTTTTTATAACCTCGGAGGTGGTGTGTATGTGTATTGCAGTATTAAAACATTCAATGTACATAATGTCTTTGAGATAGACCTTTACCAGTAATCTATCTGATAAAACTTCGATATATTTAAGAGAATCGGCAAATATTTCAGTACATCTTTTAAGAACCTTTGTAACCTCTGAATATTCAATAGGTTTAATCAAATATTGGAGCGCATATACAGAGTAGGCATCCAAACCGTAATCCTTACTAACAGTTGTGAAGATAATTGCAACATCATTATTAATCTCGCGTACTTTTTTGGCAACAGCAACACCATTTGTCCCGGGCATATAAATATCAAGGAAAACTATGTTAACATCCTTGACTAAACCGGCTACATAATCCTTGAGAAATGCATCACCGTTTTTATACACTACCACTTGCATTGGGCAGTTAATTTCTTCGAAATACTTACAAACTAAATGTCGTAGTGATTCTGCATCATTCTCAATATCTTCACATATAACAACGCTCATTTGTATTTATCCTTTCATAAAAGACATCGTTTTGAAGTATAACACAAAAATGAATATTTTACAAAGAGATATTGCATATTTGAGAAATCCTTTATTTGCAAGGGGTTTTACTAAAGTTGCAAAATGCAACTTTAGGGAAAATTTGCTGTGGAAAAATACTTTATTAAGGTAAAAATTGCTCTATTAACCTGAAAATAATACCAGGTACTCTACTTTGGATAAAATCTCTGATATTATCCGGGTATGCTCTTAGTAAATCAATAAGAAAATCTGTCAAATCATAGAGTCTATCACCCAACAGATTTATGATTATATCACCAACCCACTCACCGAGAATCATTTTCAAAGAAAAATCTATAAGCTGATGTCCGTACAAATCCATCAACACTTCATTATAATTAAATACTTCGATTATCATTAAGAAGGCTGTTTTAAACCGGAGTAAATTAAAATCAAAATCAGATATAGGCTGAGCATTTAACGAGATGTTATACACACCGAGAGCTGCTGCACTCAGAACAAAGTCATAATTACCAAGTAGTTGTACAAAAAAATCAGACGAACTAAAATCTATAACTTCTAAAGAAATGCTGATAGAATCGTCAGTTGAATGTAATAAACCTTTCGTAGATAAGGAGAAGTTATCAGTTTGTACATCAAGAGTTAATGTTTCACTTTCATCAAAACTAAAAAAAACCCAAGCTTCTCCAAAATTGGAACTGTTTATTGTAACTAAAACCGCTTGAATTAAATGTAAGTCATTAATAAAAAATGTAAGCTCAAAACCTTCTGTAATTGTAGTCATAGCAACAACATTTTGCAAAGGAATGTTATTAGGAATCAAATTTCTATTAAATCGGAGAGATTTTACAAAATCACTGATTCTATCTACGGTTTCCATGTTATCCTCGTCGTTATAAATATCAGGAAATAAAAAACTTAGGTTTAGTTGTATATCATCAGCAATTGGAAGACCTAAAGATGATAATTCTGCACCAAAATCCTTGTTATTAACCATCCAGCTTTCGTCATTTAAAGTAAAAGCAGTTTTATCAACATCAGTATATAGGGTAATTGGGAGTAACAAGTCATTTAAAGAAATATCGGCATCTATTGAGGCTTGTTTAAGAGAATTACCATGCAAAAGCTTTGCTTTAATGTGAAGCTCAGACAAATCTATAGGTACATCATAAAGATTTAAAGCATTATTATCTAATGTGAGTGTTATATCGCTAAAATCTGCGGTAATCTGAACTGTATTCGAATCTGCGGAGTCAGAGAAATCAAAGATTTTTTCTATAGTAGAAATCTTTGTATTATGAGTCTTAATTGTATTATTAAGTGAGTATAAGGTATACCAGGTGGGGCTGATTGTTTTAAGAATTATTGGAAAGAAAAGCCATATCAACACGCTGATTAATATAATCAAACTAATTAAGATGGATATAAATAATAACAACTTACTGCGACTTCTAAGCATATTAAGCTCCATTCCTTTAAGCACTTCTTACTTTATTTCATTATATTCTTTACTATATAGTCCGTCAAATAATGTTAAACATTATTTTTCTTGAGTTATTACTCATGTTACTATATAATAATTATTAGTTTTTGTAAGTATTGCAAATTTAATATAGATATTTGTTGAAGAAATAGGTTTTATGTATTTGTAAAAGAAAGTGAGAGATAAAAATGTTTTGTTTTAATTGTGGTACAAAATTAGTAAATAATGCTAAGTTTTGTACAAATTGTGGAACTACAATTCAGCAGAAACCGGCACAAGAAGCTGCACCGCAACAATCAACACCGGAACCAATACAAGAAGTTACCACACAGCAACCAGAGCAGATTATAACACCGGTGCCAATAGTACCAATAGTTGAACACACACCGGAACCACAAGTGGTACCAATACCAATACAAGAAGTTACCACACAAGAACCGGAACCCCAAGTAACACCAACATATCAGCCTGTGCAGTACATACCATATCAAGAACCTGCACAAGAAGTTAATCCGCAATATAACCAACAGTATTCCCCACAGCAACCCAATCAAAACCAACAATATTCACAACACCCACAGTACCCGCAACATCCACAATACCACCAACACCCCCAACACCCGCAAGTAAAGAAAAGTGGTGGGATTAAAAAATACTGGTGGACAATTGCTGCTGCAATTATACTTGTAGTTGGTGTAACATCAACATTTTGGTTTTTAACACAAAATTCACCGTTAGCAAAAGCAGCGAAAGCATTTGCAAACCTCGGTGATGAGTTAAGCACACGAGTGAGCGGAACACCACTGGAAGTTGTCTCCCAATTATCAGATAGCTTAACAAATGGAGTAGTAACAGTAGGTTTTGATTACAGTGACAGTTGGTCAAGCTCACGCGGAACTATGACGTTAAAAACAGATTCAACCAGAGGCGAGTTCGCTTTTGATGCAGATCTTTTTATTGAAGGAGTGCAAATAGAAGGAGAATTGCTTATAAACAAAGAATCAGCTGCGCTGCGAGTTTTACAGTTTAATGAAAACTTTTATGGAATTAACTATAAAACATTCAGAGAAGATTTTAGTTCATTTGCAAACATACTAGGTCTTGATAGATATGAAATAGATGAAATAAACAGCTTAGTTGATACCTTATCTGAACTGATGAAATCAACTACCACAGATGCTATTTTACCTAATGCTTACGATAAACTTACAATGGATTTATTAAAGGAAGCAACTGTAGGAACAAGTAAGGTTGATATTACTTCCGGTGGAGATAATGTCAGTGCAACAAAAATCGAATTTCTGTTTACTGATAAAATGATTATAGAGTTTCTTAACGATGTTTTAGATGCTTACAGTAATGATGAATCTGCACGAGATGCTTATAATAGTATGAGTGGATTTCTATATTCTCAAATATGGTATGATTATCCATCTTTTGATGAAACCGTTCGCGAAATGCGTAATTCCTTACGCGAAATTGAGAGAGAGTTTTTCGGAGAAATCACAGTTGATATATATACGGGTAAAAATGACAGACTCCTAAGAGTTGAAGTGGTGGCAGATTTGGAGATTTTTAGAGAATCTGCTGTGGTTAGTGCAACTCTTGATTTTGGAGCATCTGCAAAGGATTTGTGGATTCTTGAAATGAGCTCTAAATCAGAGTGGGAAGAATCTACTTTTCTACTAAAATGGAGCTTGGATGAATCCGCTGATGGTGCAGGAAGCACAAAACTTACTCTTACTATGGAAGACAACTGGTGGAGTGATTCTTATGAAGTTTCGTTAAATTGGACAAACAGAGGTGATTTTACGCTATCTGTCGAAGAGGATTATTTTGGTGATACACTGCTTAGTGGTACATATATAAAACAAGGTGATAGATTTAGCTTAACTCTGGATAATTTACTTGCAAACTCATATTATGATGATAATCTAACATTTAATATTTTGACAGAACCCCTATCGGGACGTATACAAAATGTAAATTTTGTAAATATCAAAGATTGGGATGAAGCACTTCTTGAAAAAATCGAAACGTTTGTTATGTTAAAGCTCTTGGATATTCCGGACAATATATATGATCCGTATGTCCCACCGATTATAGACCCACCAACACCACCACCAACATCACCAAACCCGGGAGTTGGTGATACAATAAATAGTGAAGACCTTATAGGAACATGGGCATATTCGTCAGGTAGTGTAACATATTTCTTTTGGCGTTCAGATAATGTTGAGTTTTTTACCGATGGGAATGTTTATGCCTCTGAAGATGAGCTCTGGGGAGTTTGGGTATTAAATGGTAATGAACTGGTTGTTGAAACAGAATGGAGTATATATCACTTTACTATATCTATATCTGACAATATTTTGGCTATCACAGACCATGATGATGATACAGGTTTTTTTGTAAAAACCGGTTAATACCTAACCAAAACTAGCAAAAAACTGGAGGTAGATTTAGTGTTTAAAATAATCTCTGCTCGTGCTGCGGTTGATATGATAAAAGATGGAGACTGTATTGCAATAAACTCATTTATTGCATGGTCAAACCCTGAAGCTCTCCACGATGCATTATATGAGCGAATCTTGGAAACCGGATCACCAAAAAATCTACGAATATTCTGTGCGGCAGGTTTTGGTGTATGGGATGAAGACAGGCTTGCAGACAGGTATATCAAGCTTGGTGCTGTCCGTGAAGTGATTGCAGGGCATTATGGTGGTATGCCTGCAACAGTAAAAATGGCACTTGCAGGGGAGATTGAAGCATACAACCTGCCACTGGGCGTGTTATCGCACACTGTAAGAGCAGCGGCGGCAGGAAAAGATTGGTATGCAAGTGAGGTTGGAATTGGCATTTTCTGCGACCCACGTGTAGATACTTATGCACTTAATGATAAATCGAAAAAAGAACTCGTTAAACTTAAAGAAATCGAAGGCAAGGAATACCTTTTATACACAACACCAAAACCGGATATAGCATTTATCAGAGGAACAACAGTTGACCCTAATGGAAACATATCCTTTGAAAAGGAATATCTCATAGTTGACGCACTGGCACTTGCGCAAGCTACCAAAAGAAATGGCGGTAAGGTTATAGTAGAGGTTGAGCGAGTGAGCCACAAGTTCTCTCGACCGCGTAATGTTATTGTACCCGGATTATTGGTAGATGCTGTTGTGGTAAGTGAGCATCAATATGAAACAGGAGGGTATAATCCGGCACTCTCGGGAGATATTCATGTACCAACATCGCAAATGGATTACTATATTAATATGCTCTCAGAAAAAACTACAAAAACCGGTAAGGATGGTACAAAACGTGAGATAATTGCTGACATTATCAGCAACAGAGCAACTCGGGAGTTAAAACCTGAGCAGATTATAAATCTTGGAATCGGAATTCCTGAAACTGTTGGGAAACACGCATCAACACAAGGAATACTAAAGGACATACATATTACTGTAGAAGCCGGAGGTGTTGGTGGATTACCTGCACCCGGGCTTGCTTTTGGTGCAACAATCGGAGCGGATATGATTTGCGAAATGGCAACACAATTTGATTTCTACGACGGTGGAGGACTTGATATCTGCTTCTTAGGAGGATTGGAGGTTGACCAATACGGTAATGTAAACTCGCATAAAATGAAAGATTATTATACCGGTATTGGTGGATTTGCAAACATTACACACGCTACAAAAAATATTGTATTTTGTCTAAGCTTTAATACAAAAGGTCTTGAGGTTGAATATAAAGATGGAAAAGTGTCGATTGTAAGTGACGGAAGTATAAAAAAGTTTGTAAAAAAAGTTTCTGCAATTAGTTTTTCAGGAAAACACGCTTTTGAACGTGGTCAAAGGGTAATCTATGTAACAGAGCGTTGCGTTTTTGAATTAACAAAAGATGGTTTAAAATTAAAGGAAGTATTTGATGGCATTGATGAGATGAAAAATATCAGAGAAATGCTAGACTTTAACGTGTAATTATGGTATAAATAGTAATTAATAATTAATAATGAATAATTAATAATGAAAGAGTGGTGCTTATAATAGACAGTAATAATATTCTTATATGGTCTCGGAAAGCGGAACCATGGATGGTGTAGCGCCGAAACTCTGAGCATGGAGGCTCAGCGTTTCGGAAAAGAGACTATCATAAGAATATTATTACTAAGAAGTAAAAGCACACGTAGGAGTAAAGAGTAGAAAGTAGGAGAGATTTTTATGAAAAAAATAATTTGTACGGTTCTTTGTATCTTAATGATTGCAACATTGGTTGCTTGTGCAGGAACAGGTGGTGGAGGTGCATCACAAACAGACCTCACAGGAACAACCGACGGAATACTGCTTGAAATAGTTGATGGTATTGCATTAGCAGGAGTCGAAACACCATTTGTAATGCCTCCGTTGATGGTACATCCGGAGTCAAGCGAGTTTGATATTGGACTATCAACTGATGATTTTAACAGACTGGTTTTTGATGCATACACAAGCTTAGCTGCCATCAGTACATTTGCACATCAAATATCTGTAATAAAAGCAAACAGCGCAGCAGATGCTACCGAAATAATGAACATCATATCATCAAATGGTGGATTTGATGCTAATAAATGGGTATGCGTGTGGCCGCAAAATGCATCAGTTATCAGATCGGGTGAGTATGTACTGCTTGCTGCATCAAGAAACGACATTGTCGATGCCGCTATAAACACATTTACAACACTTGCAGGTGCAGGCAATGTAAGCAGTGTAAACAGATTTTGGCAGCATGAGGGTGGCGAATGGGACGGCGGCGACGACGGCGGAATCGGCATCCTACCGGCACCAATCGTACCGTAAACAATTAATTATTAATTAGCGTAGCGGGGATTATTATGGTATTTTCAAGTCCAACTTTTCTATACTATTTTCTGCCGATTACAGTAATCGTTTACTTTTTAACGCCTATGATAAAAGGCTCACCACGATGGAGAAACATTACTCTCCTTGTGGCGAGCCTTATCTTTTATGCTTGGGGTGAACCAAGATACGTTTTTCTTATGATTGCACAATGTATTGTAGCATGGGGATTTAGCTTGCTTATAGAGAAGTACCAAGAGAATAAAAAACTGGCAAGAATATTTATGTTTATTTCTATAAGTGTCAGCTTAGCAGGGCTTATATACTTTAAGTACGCAAACTTCTTTATTGGAAATGTAAACAATCTAACTAATAGCAACATACCGTTTATAAGAATGATTATGCCGATTGGAATCAGCTTCTACACATTCCAATTTGTGAGTTATACTCTGGATTTGTACAATAGAAAGTTTAGTGCTCAGCGAAATCTATTGGATTTTTCTACGTATGTTGCATCATTTCCTCAGCTTATAGCAGGTCCCATTGTTCGATACACAGATATAGCAGAAGATTTAGTTAAACGTGTACATACATGGTCACATTTTTCTATGGGTTCACGGCGTTTTATCTTAGGGCTTGGAAAAAAGATGTTGTTAGCAAATTTATTTGGTGAATTAGTCGAGGTATACAAAGTTAGCGGTGACCGAAGTGTTCTCTTTGTTTGGCTTTATGTGATTGCATATTCCTTCCAAATATACTTTGATTTCTCGGGGTATAGCGATATGGCAATTGGTCTTGGACAAATTTTCGGATTTAAGTTTCCGGAAAACTTCAACTATCCGTATATTGCAGATAGTATAACCAATTTCTGGCGTAGATGGCACATGACACTATCGGGTTGGTTTCGTGACTATGTATATATTCCGCTTGGTGGAAATCGGGTAAAGCAAGCACGGTTTATATTCAACATTATGGTGGTTTGGATGCTTACGGGTTTTTGGCACGGAGCTGACTGGAACTTCATTTTATGGGGTGGATATTTTGGTGTTATTCTGTTAGTTGAAAAGTTTTTCCTTGGAAAACTCTTGGATAAAACATACAGACCTTTTAGACATATTTATGTTATGTTAATTGTTTTCGTAAGCTGGGCGTTTTTTGATGCCTTAAGCTTCCAGGCGGCATTTGATGTAATCGGTCGTATGATTGGAGTTAGTGCAGATTCACTGGCAAGTAATGAAGCTTTGTATTATTTACGCAGCTATATGATACCAATTATATTAGGTGTTGTAGGGTGCACACCTCTTGTAATGAATATTTCTAAGAAAATTGATAAAAAGAAAACAGCGGCTTTGATATTAGAACCGCTTGTATTGCTGGTAATATTATTACTTTCAACTGCTGCAATGGTTGACGGTTCATTTAATCCGTTTATATACTTTAGATTCTAAAGGATAAAAAACATGAAAAATCTTACACTTAAAGAATTAATGACTATCATAGTTTCAATTGGATTTATCGGCATACTTTTTGTGCTTAACATAGTTATGCCAAGTCCTGATGTACTTGTCAGCGAGCGGCGTATACCTGCAAAATTTCCCGATATTAATCTAAATGATATTTACACCGGTGATTTTATGAGCAGATTTGAGGACTATGCTGCGGACAATTTCGTATTTAGAGATAAGTTTCGTGCAACTAACGCTTTTTTAATCTTTGAAGTTTACAGACAAAGCGATAAATCGGGATTATATCGCAGCAATAATGTCGGTTTGGGTGAGTTTAGCAGAATCAATGAAAATGCGTTTAGGCAAACATCAGTGAGAATCCATAGAGCGGCAAGCATTTTTAACGGACTTGATATGAACATTTATTACTCGGTAGTTCCTGATAAAAGTGTGTTTTGTGAAAGCTACCGACCCGGGTTTGTACTATCTGTAGCGGAGGAAATACTCTTTGATGTAATGTCCGATTACGAATATATCCGAATACTCGATGACCTAAGTGCGGAGTGTTTTTACAGAACCGACCTTCATTGGGATCAAACAATGATATCAAACACAACCAGAAAGTTACTTTCTGCAATGGGTGCATATACAGAGCTGACTAATCACCCAATACTTACAGCAGGTGACTTTTATGGCGTTTATGCAGGGCAATACGCTCTGCCTATAGATCCTGATTTATTAAGATACGTTGATATACCTGGGCTTTCTGTAAGTTACTTAAATGAGCGGACTTTAGAAATGGATGACGGACCGGTTTACGATTTAGCACGTTTTGCCGGAGTAGACCCGTATGATATTTTCCTCAGAGGGCCGCAACCACTCATAATAATTGAAAATGAAAATACTCCCGAGCGTGTTTTATATTTATTCCGTGACTCATTTGGCAGCAGCCTTGCACCACTGCTGATGGAGGCTTATTCAAAAATATATGTTATTGATTTGCGATATTTAAATATAGCATTATTAGAAATGTTTATTGACTTTACCCCCGGTTCAGATGTATTATTCATTTACAGCTCGCAAATATTCAATAATCCGACAATTTTACAATCGTAGGAGAAAATAGAGAGGATTTTAGTTTTTGATAGGTAACTTTAAGCGTTACGATTTGACACGAAAACCCAACAGACAATGGAATATTTTACGACCAATAACATGGCTTCTTAGTT
>JAITFS010000109.1 GCA_031281195.1 Oscillospiraceae bacterium | reverse complement strand
CCACATTACAAGCTGTGACTGATTTTGAGTGCATTGCATTGCCACTTTATGAGTATAGAACTACACTCATAAGAAATATCACATTCATAAATCTTGTCGGGAAAGAGCTTGCAGAAAAGTTAATGCAACGTGCAATAAATGGAGCTATTAATATTTTACAACCCCTGGAAGCTCGTCTTAGTGCATATATTATGCAAACAGCAATTGATGATGTATTTGATGAGCAATTAACAGATGTAGCAGTTATGCTGGGTACAAGTTATCGTCATTTATTACGTTCATTAGAAAAGCTCCGTTTGTCAAATGTACTGGAAAAACGAGAAAATACATATCGTATATTAAATCAAAAAGCTTTAAAGGCATTATCCGGCGATTTATATATGTTTTATTAATGAAACATAAGGATATGAATTTCTATGTGTTATAATAACAAAAAGGAGATGGTTTTTAAATGTTAAACAAACTTAAAAAATATCTGGTAAAACCGGAGATATATACTCCAGGTACGAATTCAATGTGGGATGACTATCATATTTCAGAAAATATGCTTGATGCGCACTTAGAACCGGAAAATGAAGCAGCAAGTCGCAACCATAAATTTATTGATAAATCTGTTAAATGGATTACTAATATAGCACCTCCAGCGAAGTATGCTAATTTACTTGATTTAGGTTGCGGTCCCGGACTGTATACAAAACGTTTTCATAAAGCTGGGTATACTGTCACGGGTATTGATTTTTCAAAGCGTTCAATCGAGTATGCAGAAGTAGAAGCTGTACTCTGTAATGTAGATATAACCTACATTTATAGAAGTTACTTAAATATAGATTATAAAGAGCAATTTGATATAATAACTTTAATATACTGTGATTATGCAGCGTTATCAAAAAGTGATAGAAAAATACTTCTGGAAAAAATTTATCAAGCGTTAAAGCCGGGTGGAATGTTCATTTTTGATGTATTTACACATAAAATGAAACTACCGGCAAGTCAAACTTGGTATTACTCACCCGATAGTGGTTTTTTCTGCGATAATCCGCATTTATGCTTAAACTCTGTTTATCAATATCCTGATGAACATGTTGAACTTCGGCAAACGATTGTTGTAACAGAAGATGATGTTAAAACTTATAATACGTGGGAATGTTTTTATAATATAGAGCAATTAGTTGACGAAGTATTACCAATAGGTTTTTCATCATATAAAATATATAGTGATGTTGCCGGAAAAGCGTATTCTGATGATAGTGAAACTCTTTGCGGAGTATTCGTAAAGTAGCATAAGAAAATCATCTCCCTGAGTTATTTTTTAGTATTGTATTCCGATATTGTCCATATGTTAAGCTGTTTTCGGATTGCACTACGAAAACATTGTCACTCAATATGCTTTACTTTTGCATATTTGGTTAACACACCACAAGCCTCGATAACTCTAGTGGTGAAACTACTACACCATTTTTAATCACACGCATGTTGCCACCTGAGACCTCATCTATGAGCATCAAGTTGCCTTGTTTATCTTTGCTAAACTCCAACTTAATATCACAAAGCTCCATACCTTTTTTAAGAAGATCATTTTTTATTTCATTGCAAATATTTTGCATTAAAAGCTTTATTTTTTCGTATTCGCCATGCTGTAATATACCTAGAGCTTCCAAAGCATCTTTATTGATTAGCGGGTCATTGGCTTTATCATTTTTTAGTGTCATTTCAACCAGTGCGTCCAGTGGTGTACCTTCCTTTATATAATCACCATATCTGCGTATAAAACTCCCCATAGCTTTGTAACGGCAAATAACTTCAAGCCCACCACCAAACATAGTAACCGGTTTAACCGTCATTCGGTTTTCTTCTGATGAAATATAATGCGTTAGATAACCTTTTTTATTTAACAATTCAAAATAGTACACAGACATAAGAAGCCCTGCAATACCTGCACCGTCAATTGATAAACCAACCGTGTTGGCACCGGGGTCAAACTCGCCGTCTTTGCCTGTCATGTCGTCCTTAAAAACAAGCAAAGTGTTCCCATCTTCAAGTTTGTACACATCTTTAGTTTTCCCTTTGTAAGTAAGTTGCATAATTCAAATTCCTCTTATAGTTTTTCTAGCAGATCCACAAAGTCTGACAGTTCGTAAGCTCCTTCTTTGCTCCAATTAAGATTATCAAATACCATGTAATACCGATAGTTCTCGCCCGCTTTTTCAGCCCATTTGCGACCAAGACGTAACTTGCGTTCACTATCGGAGTTATCACGATCATTACCTTTTACTTCAAGTGCATCATTGAGTAATATAATCAATTAAACCGCATCCTTCATATTATTATGTTCCCCACAGCTCAATAGTAACAGATTCTTCTGTCATATCAGCTTGCTGCATAGTTTCGCGAATTCGAGAAACAAATGATGCTGCAGAAGCATTGATGTGAACATAAAGTGGTTCTTCTTCCGTTTCGGCTGTGACATTTTCAAGAATAACACCATCCGCCAACCTTTTATATCTGCGTAAAATTTGGCTATCAGTTTGACCCCATTCTTCCTCAATTAAAGTAATTATTCTTGATTTCGGTGCAAGAATGAGAAATCTACCATTGCCATCTGTCTGATTCAATAAATTAGCAAATGCGATTTGCTTGTTTTTCGAAAGCCAACGCAAGAATACTAAATATACTTCTTGCCATGAAGCCGCTTCGAATAATTCATCGCTTATCAGCACAGCTTTTGGACTTCTGCCCGTTACTACTTCATGGCTATCATCGTCTAAAGGTGATATAATGTCGTGGATTATAGACTGTTTGCTATTATTCCAGTTTTCTGCGTTTTGCATTTCGAACGGCAAAGGGAATGTCTGCAACAATCGCTCAATCATATTAGATTGATGTGCAATCATATCATACTCGTTCCAAGTTTCCCTATTTAGTACATCATGCCTGTAATACAAGTTTGACCTTTCCAACTTGGTCTTTTTTTCGCCCAAAGACTTGTTGCCCATTTCAGAATTAAATTCAGTCAAAATTAAGTTTCCGATGTTATGTAAAAACCTTTTTTGAATGGCTTCCCAATCATCGCCGGTTTCCTGTTTCCATTCGACAGTAAATGTCTGTGGCATAATGTGTTCGATGGTTATCTTTCTGTCACGGTAATTAACCGATACCTTTGAGCAGTACTCTTCGATTTTCCCTAAAATGAGTTTGCTGTACTTTCTTAACCCATTATAGAAATCTATCCTCTTTGATTCCTCTTTAATCTCTGCATCATTTGGCATACGCATACTATAAAAGCTATCGGATAAAAGTTTAAACATCATGCTCTTTGCATTTGAAAACCAAACATCTCTGTGAACATATATACTGTCGCAAAGTTGAGGAATTTCCTTGTTCTCCCCTTGTGTCAGTCTTAATATACGACGTCTGATTAAGTATGTGCGGATTGCTGACAATGTGTCAATCAACTGCGAATCAGGCAGTTTTTTCTCCTCAAAACCGTAATGATGAAATTCTAATAAACCCAACACAAAGGGTTTAAATGCGTCAGCTCTAATATCGTGAAAAATATTTCGCAATAGCTCAATGATGACAATATTGTCCGTTGTATTGTGAGCTATTATAGCGCGCGGTTCAGCTTCATCGATCCAACGATATAATTCCACATACCGCTGTATGTCTTTAGCAAATTTCTTTTTATCACCTTGATAATGCTTATCCACAAATTTCCTAAATTGCACATACAGCTCTTTTGTATTATTATCGCTGACTACTTTATAGGCCTTGCTTTCTTTATATTGCATAAAATCACGGAAGAAATATGATGCACGTTCATGTAGCACACTCTCTATTTTCGGATACCAAATATCATCGTATATTTCTGTTTGGTCGTGCGAAGGAAGCCCAAGCATGACATAGTTGCGAATCAAATCAGCAAAAGACAATGGTTTTCCAAGCGAATTTAAAGTTTCAAAAATTATCTGAGGGTCTTCGCCTTTGTGAGGGCGTTCGTCAAGGTCTATATATGCCAAGTTAATTTTGGATAATGCATGGACATAATCCTCAATCGAATAGTTGGAGAATTTAATTTTTTCCGCAAAGCAATTATAACCGTCAGTAATTTTACCCGGCACAGGTTCACTTTTATTAATGAGAGCACGATATGCATCCCAATCATCAGTTACTTGTTTGAGCTTTATCTTGTCAGTAAATGTTGATGATGGGTTTTTTAGAAATACATTCTCTATTTGCATCTGAATAGTATCATCATTTGCTAAATTACGCAAGGCAATTAACAACAGCAGAGTAGTTGTAATTCTCTGTTGACCATCAACAATGACAGCTGTGGTTGCAAGGCCACTCTTTTCGTTTTTAATTACCAAAACGCCAAAGAAATGTTCTTGCTTATCAAGCTCTTCCGGATTCTTTTCACTTTCAATAATACGAACAACATCATCATAATATCGTTCAATTTCTTGTCTTGTCCATGAATATGACCGCTGAAACGGTGGAATGTAAAAGGACGAGCTATTTTGGGAAAGAAATTCACTCAAATTACTCGGAAATACTTTCATAATTGGTCTCCTTAAATTTCTATTCGTCTTTTTCAAGCTTGCGACTGCTTTTTATTGCTGCATTCAGTTCTTTTGTCGATTTATATCTACTATCAAACGGTTCATTGTCAATTTACCAATCCAATTTAATATAGGCATATTAGTTTATCCTTTGTATAGAGAGTTTTATACTATCAATTCATGTTCATATCTGCTTATACAACTCTTCAAGAGTATCTATATACAATCTTAAAGCTGATTTTGATCCTACTTTATCTTCATTACTTGAAAGAGTTTTTAATTTTGCATAAAATGTTTTTGTTATATCGTTTATTGAGTTAAATGATTGTAAATCTGTCGAAAAACTGACAGTCGGAATTTTTGTTATTGTTGCATTTTTTGGATCACCTTTTGTTTTCTCAAATGTACCTTCAAGCATTTCTAGTACAACCACATCAATATCTTCATCTGTACCGGTCTCAAGCTCTTTTAATTGTCGTCTTGTGATGCTTATTTCACCCGAGAGAATGTCCATTTTTGCTTCAGGTGATATTTCACCGATTTTATCTATAGCAATCGCGAGTTTTGAATCACGCTTAATTGTGTTTCGTGATACTTTATATAATTCGGCTAATCTATTTGCTGTTGAACCTCCCTGAGGCCCATTTTGGGCTTCAGGAGCGACTCCTTGCAAACGCTGAATTTCTGACTGTGGTCTTTTGTCTAAATTATAATGAAGTCCACGATAATAACTAAGCTGTATAGGGTTCAAATTACGCTGTTCGATTTGATGTTTTATTATCCAAATTTTCACTTCCTCTCGAGAGGGGAAGTCCATTTCAACTGTGTTAAAAGGTAAATCATGTTTTTTTAGAAGTTCATATCGATTGTAACCATCTATTAAAATGCCGTTCCATAATACGAGAGGCATAAGGCAGCCAAACTCAAGCAGATTTATTTCTAGTCCTGCAAGTGTCTGTTCGCTTAATTTTGGTAAAATACGTTGAAACTCCTCGTCTAGTATGATTTCTTGCATTTGTAATCCTCCTGATAGTTCATAAAACCATAATTCCTTCTATTTTTAATTCAACCTATTGCTAATTTTGGCATTTTTTGTATTGTTTGACCATCGAGAGTTTTACCATTAGCTTTTTTATTTCTTTTTATACCATCTGAACCCCAAGTACCCCATTGTTTAAAGAAAAATGCTACATTTTGCTCATCAGCTTGTTGTTTTATTGTACGAACCCATTCGGGTTTCATTGGGCGTGCTTTTGCTCCACTTTCACCACCAACGATTATCCAATCAATATCTGTCAAATCGATATTACCAAGGTCTTCAATCAAAGGTTCACAAGATATAAAACGAATTGTAGCTTGTATATCTCGCAAGTATTCGATACGTGTTATTTCTGAAGGTGATTCCACTGTAACACCTAACCATATATTTTTTGGTATATAGACATTAGAAAAATATTCAACCATTCTATCTGCTCTTTTCGTAAGTATTTGATATCGATGATGCTCAGTTTTTCTAATTGTACTCATAATTTTATCAATAAAGCTAAATGGAATATCTTTATGAAACAAGTCTGCCATAGAACAAACAAAAACGGTATGTGATTTTTTCCACTTTATTGGCTCTTCTAGAATACCATCATGCATAGTAGGTTTGAATCCATTTATATACTTACCAACACCCATCGCTTTAAGTCGATGTGCCATAATCTCTGCATAACAATTTTCGCAACCAATAGATAGTTTAGTACAACCTGTGATAGGATTCCAAGTTCTATCTGTCCATTCGATTTTACTCACATTCATATAGTTACCACTTTCTTAAAATGTGCTCTTCAGCTACTTTTTTAGCTAAAGCAATAGCACTGGGATTAGGGTTTGCTACAGCAAAACAGAATAAAAATAAGGGTGACATTTTTGTGTTATAAAGAAATTTTGGGTTATCTGCAACATATGGAAAAATACTCTTTAATCTTTCGCATATATAAATAGCAAGCTCCTTAGTATTGACATCTTTTATCATACAATCATCATCAGAAAACATACTAAGTTGAGGATTAGGTTTGTAGAAACGTGATTCCCATGCAGTGTCACCAAATAAATCATTTAATTTATTCCTCCAACTCTCCACAATACCTTCATTCGGCAATAAACGTTGAGCCGCTCCGAACGGAAAAAGATACCAAATATCTATTGCTTGTGTTTTTGCAATAGCTACTAATGTTGTCCATTTTACCTCTGTTGCATATGGGTCAAGAAAAAGAACGGCACGATTTTCCTTCCAATACTTTGTGTTTTCCTTCATATCACAAATTTCTAACAGTATTTCATTACAATCACCACTACGAATTGATATTCTATCCTTTAAATTTGCATATTCATTATCAATGATTCTTTCTAATTCCTTAACATGTTTTGGATTCTTTTCTATGAATATATATTTATCAAACTTATTTGTAGTTTGAAGTGAAAGACGAATAGAGCCTGAAATTTCTTCATCACTACTTTGGATATTTATATTACCACTGCCTGCAAATGCATCAATATAAACCTTATTAAATTTTTGATTCTTTAATGCATTTAAATAAAAGTCTAAGTAGTTAGATAGAATGTTTAACTTTTCAATCGTCCATTTACCACCAAAACTTTGTTGTTCTGTATTTTCCATTTTTGCTTTTCTCCTATATTAACGCACTAAACGCTAGACTTAAAATTGATGCTTGCATTGCGTTTATTGCTTTTAATTTCTCAATCGCTACAAGTTTTGCTTTTCCACCAGACGCGGCTACAACTTTAATATTTGTTTCATTCCACCCTCTTAATCTAAGTGCAGGGTTTATTAACTCATAACGTGTCTGTGCTTAGTTACATGGTATAATGTTTTCCATTTTCTGTAATCACTTTAACTCTTTAAAGGCAAACTTAAATAAAAAGCTAAGTCTAACTTTACCTGTTGATAGCCAAACAGCTTCGAAAGAATTAATTTTATCCATGATACTTTGAAATATCCAAAAGTTTTTTGGTGATGTGCCAAAATCAACCACATCCAAGTGTACATAAATAGTTGTTTCAAAGTATGGACAACGCTCAAAATGAATCGTATATTCACAGTTATCACTCTTTAGTAGTGTCTTAAGGTTTTTTATTACATATTCAATTCGTTCAAGCACATCTGGATCATACACTAAAACTTTTTCCCGTAATTTTTCATTAACTAAAATATCAATCCAGTTTGCTCGCTCTTCATCAGTAAACTCAAAACGTTCAAATTCCTCATATTCCATTAATACAACTCCTTGCAGTTTTCATTGTCATTTGAACTGTTGTCATATGTTTGCTTACTCTTGTATAATATCATTTATTACCATTTTATATCAACGACTAACATTATACAACTACTTCTCGAATACACAAAACCGCCCGTCCATCCCCTTATCTTACTTTTTTCTCCCTGAGGCCCATTTTGGGCCTTTAGGAGCAACCCTTGCAAACACTGGTTTTTCAATCACAATTTCCCTATATCTACTCTATATGTTTTTCCTTCAAATTCAATTTTACCTATATCACGATAAACAATCTCGTGCGCTTTATCAAAGCTCTCTGCGAGTGCCGTTACTGCAAGAACTCGTCCCCCGGATGTTACTAGTTTATTATCATCAATAGTTGTACCTGCATGAAAAACATAGCTCTCTGTTTTTTTAATTTCTATAGGATAGTTAACTTTGTACTCTCTCGGATAACCTTTTGATGTTAAAACAACACATACAGCTTTTTCTTTTTGCCAATTTATTTCACATTCAGAAAGTCGTTTATCTACAACTGCTTCAATAACATCTACTAAATCAGACTCCAAACGTGGCAGTAATGCTTCTGTTTCGGGGTCTCCGAAACGTGCATTGTACTCTAAAACCTTTGGACCGTCTTTTGTTAACATTAGCCCTATATAAATAACACCTCGGTAGTCAAAACCCTCAGATTTAACACCTGTTAAAGTTTTTTGCATTATTTTTTCGCATAAGTATTGTATGTCTTGCGTATAATATGGTGATGGAGAGATACTTCCCATTCCCCCTGTGTTGAGACCCTCATCATTATCTAAAGCACGTTTGTAATCGCTTGCTGTTTCCATTGGTTGAATTGTTTTGCCATCAGTAAAACAGAGTAATGACACTTCTTTGCCTTCTATGTATTCCTCAATGACAACCTTGTTTCCGGCATTGCCAAATATATTTGACTGCATAATATCAATTATTGTGTCTATTGCCTCAGTCTCATTTTGACATATAATTACACCTTTTCCTGCCGCTAAACCATCGGCTTTTATTACCAATGGGTACTTACGAATTTTAAGCAATTTAATTCCATCATTAATGTCTGTAACAATATCATATTCAGCAGTTGGAATTTCGTATTTCTTCATAAACTGTTTGGCAAAAGCTTTGCTGCCTTCCAGTTTGGCGGCGTTTTTATCAGGTCCAAATATACGCAAACCCTCCTTACGAAACTCGTCCACTATCCCCAATGTTAGAGGTAA
>JAITFS010000208.1 GCA_031281195.1 Oscillospiraceae bacterium | reverse complement strand
TGAGTAGTATAAGAGCAACACAAGGAGAAGTACCCAAGTGGCTGTAAGGGGCTCCCCTGCTAAGGGAGTAGGCGTGTGAAAGCGTGCGAGGGTTCAAATCCCTCCTTCTCCGCCAAAAGGAACAAGTGCGAACTCTCCCCGATGGTTTTTCGTCGGGGAGATGTTCGCAGTAGAGTTCCCGCTTAAAATGAAGTGATAAAAATCTAAAACGAAGGAGTGTTACAAAAATGAAAAAGAACATCGTTTTTTACGGAAACGCAAATCACGGAAAAAGTACCTTAATAGGCTATATCGTTGCAGAACTAAATCCCAAAATTGACTTGGACAAGATGGAGAAATATTTTCGAAGAGAGTTCGGAGATGCTTACAACCCTAAATTGCTTTATACATGGTTGGTAAATAAAGACAAATACAAAGCAGGAGTAATTCCTAACGAACTTACTGGAATATTAGTACCCATTAAAGTAATAAACGAAACAGGCGAAAGCATTAATAACGCTTTGCGCTCTGTATCGCTTGAAATCAACAACGAAAGTATGGATTTTACTTTTATTGATACCCCAGGTCAACACCCTGAAACGCGAGATAAGGTTTTACAATTAGGAGAAGTTGGAGTTTTTTGTGTTGAAATCGGGCAAGTTTTGGATGAAGAATTTAGCGAAGAATATTTTGAGAAATATGAAATTTGGTCTAAATTTTCAGGCGAACAGCCGATTGTACTTTTAACTAAAATTGATGCGCACTTCACTGAAAAAAAACATAATGATGCTGTTGAAAAAATAAAGCTTTGTTGTAACTATGATGACCCAATAATAATTCCTACAGCGGTACTTGTTAGCGAAAGACGTTCATTAAATGTTTTTCAAACATCTCAAGATACATTTTGGTATGAAGGAGATACCGTAATTGATGCTATAAAAAAATCTGTTCAGGTATAATTATGGTGCAGCTTTATGACGAATTTACTTTTTTGTATTATTAAAGAATTTAACACCTTGTACAGTGGTAAAATTTTCCAAGTGAAGATTCTTTCGGGCAATATGTCCGTTGGCGAAGAAATTTGCTTGTATGGTGTAGTTGTACTTGGACATAAAGGCAATTCAAATAAAATAACCGCTGAAGTAAAGCAAATTAGACACCTAAATTCTGAAAATGATTTTGAAAAGGATAGAAAAGGAAGTTTGTTTGCGGAGCAAGGAGATATTATTACCATTAATTTGAAAAACTGCCGACACGATGGCAAACGAATAGACAAAAGTGACTTTATATTAAGTAATGTCACTTTAGGTGTTTATTTAGAAGCTAAATGCGATTTTGTTGATGTTATAAACTTGAAGCTTTTGAATCATAATAAATCAAACGCAAAATTTATTAAAAAGTTGAACGACTCCCTTGAACGAAAAGATTCAAAAAAACGTTTTTCTGCTTGTAATGTTTCGCTTTTGTGGTTTGGAAAAAAAGTTTCCTCAGAGCTTATAAATATTTACGGTGTTAATGCAGAAATAATTAACATGATAGTGTCTGATGGTAACGCTAATTACAATTTTATCAACGATATGATAATATCGTACAGGGCATTAAATAATTATCGTTTCCCAATTCCAAATAATGTTGAGTTAAGAAAATATATTGAGCGCATTATTATTAAGGATACTCATTCAACCAAACAAATGGGGCGTGGTAAAAAGGGTGAGCCAATATGGAGATATTATCCCAGCAATGTTCTTTTTGATGATTCATTAGTGCATACAATATGATAAATATTAGTGTTCCGTACGAACATATAATAGACGGCGAAGCCGCTTAACAAAAACGAAGTTTTTGAGAGGGTCTGGGATAGATCTCAGTAAGTCGGCAAGTAATGGTTGTGCTACCACAACCCGCAAAACCCATTTTTTGGGAATCACTCCCAAACCCTCTTAACGATAGTGCTATTTTGTATTTATTATAAAACCGCATTTCATGCGTCTGCTACACTCCTGCGGTCGTTGATCTTTTGCGCGTAAGTTGTGATATTATGAGTGTTCAATAACGACTAAGGGGCTGTAGTAAAACGCAAGTAAAGCTACAGCTTCTTTATGTCGCTCTAGCTACACGACCCCAACGCCCACCCGAAGGAGAAAGATCTATGGTTGTGACTACTGATACATCAAACACATTAGAATAAGCACAAACAAGTGTTCTCAAGAATAATATCTAGAATTTTAGAGAAAAAGTATGTGATAAACAGTTCAAGAAAGTAAATAATGACTATTGAATAACTACCAAGACCTTGAAACTGTTGGAGATGGAAGACATATTATGGTATAATATCTGCAAGGAAAAGATGATAATTCGCAAAAAATATGTGCAGAAGAAGTGCTGTAAAAATGTACAAATTTCCTAGTAAACAAATCAAATTAAGTGATTTTGGTATACCAATGGGTTTAATATTGAATATAGAGAACCGTTGAGTACAAAAAGCAACGCTGATACCATGGGAAAAAATAGAGATACGTTATGCAGTTTTGTTCAAGAACCGAAAAGGAAATACAGCGAAACCGTTACGATTTGTTTTAAGAGCATTATTAATACAGACACAGAATCAGTATTCCGATGAAGAAGTACCAGTACAAATAATTAAAACGCCATGTTTATTGTATTTTTGCGGAATGCCAACTTATGAAAAGAAGCTACCCTTTGATTCATCGCTAATGGTATACTTTAGAAAACGTTTCACACCTGAGATACTAGGTGATATCAACGAAATGATAATATCAAAGACGAAGATTGAAGCATCAAAATCATCTGAAAATTTAAGAGAGGATGATGCTTTGCCACCGGGTGAAGGTTCAGGCAAACAAGGAACAGTTGAAGAAGAAAACGTAGAAGTGTCAAATGCTGGAGAACTGATAGTAGATGCGACATGTGTACCACAAAACATACGATATCCACAGGATTTATCACTGCTAAACGAAGGCCGCGAGAATTTGGAAAAGATTGTGGATTTGCTACACGACCTGAAAGATGGTGTTAAACCTAGGACATACCGCAGAAGAGCTCACAAGGATTATTAATAATAGCGAAGAAGCGGCATAAAACAAATAGAGAGATTAGAGAATCCATAAGGAACAACTACAATACATAAGCAGGGATTTAAGAATTGTTGACACGATGCTAGCGAATGGTAAAGAATTGCCACTGCGGCATATAAAACCTCTGGAAACAATCAAGAAGCTTTACGTGCAACAACATTATATGTATGCTAATACAACACATAAAGTAGAAGATTATATAGTCAGTCTGAGTCAGCCTTGGATATGTCCCATAGTCCGTGACAATGTGTAAACGAAATGTGAGTTTGGAGCTAAGATAGACATTAGCGTTGTGGAGGGATTTGCCCGTTTAGAGCATAAATCGTTTGATGTATACAATAAAGGTGGCAATCTGCAAGGAATAATTGAACGTTACCGACAGCGAGAAGGTCATTGCCCCGAAAGGATACTTGTTGATGGTATTTACCGAAATCGTGAGAACATCACTTTTTGCAAAAAACACGGCATACGATTTATGGGCAAACCATTAGGACGACCTAAAAAGTATGCCGTTATCTACAAGAAACAAATGAGGTCTGACGAGATTTCACGGGTTGAAGCGGAACGAAAGCTGAGTCACGTAAAAGGATCATTCGGATTAAGATTGGTACGAACTAAACTAAAAGTTACTAGCGAAAGTTCAATCACACTGGCGATTGTGGCGATGAATCTGCACAACAAATGGAGAGTTTATCGTACAAATTTTTACTGTTTACTTGACTGGCTGTCAGAACTCAAACGTTTTAGAAAAACTGCTATTGTTCAGTAGCAATTAAGTAGCAATATATAGATAATGTGATTTCATTGATTTGTTAACTATCTTAAAAGTGATAATAAATCCTCGTTGCTCACTCAGGCAAACAGCAAATAAACCCTTCTTGATTGTTCATACATTTTCAGAGTAGTATAAAGAGTTGTTTTAATGAACTCATTAATATCAAACGAACATCTCAAATGACCAGCTATTGTTTTCTCTCCAGCATCTTTTTTATGTTTAACTTTGAAATACACTGATAATAACTTGATAAGGTCATGACCATTAACAATGTCTAATAGTCTTTCTTTTGTTGAGAGATCCTCACTATCAATGATATGCTTTATTGAGTTGTATTTTATCGATAACTGACCATTGTTAATTATATCAAGAGCAACAATAATATCATCTGACGCACTAGACATGTCATTGGGAGAAAATAGTTTGTCGATTGACAAGCCTCTGAAATTAATCTCCCATTTATAAAGTGCATTATACTTTCGTAATAATCCTAAAAACCCTAAGCGAAGTAATACTTCATTAATAAAGTAATCTGGATTATCTGTGCAACCATGATATTCATTACAAAGAGTGTACAGAGATTTATCCGAACTAATCAACATTGTTTCTAAACAACTATGGTCATAATAAAACATTTGCTCATTCTCATAATCATCATAATCTTTATCACATATTCCAATAACCTTATATTTATTATGGAAATACTCTACTATTTCAATTACACCTAACTTTCCTGAAAAGGATTCGTAAATATGAACTGTTTTTCCAAGTAAGCCATTTAGAAACCTTATATCATCTTCCCCTTCGACAACCACATGTACATCTTTCACAGAAGTAATAGATAGCTTAATGGTTGATATAATGTCTTCTTTGCATAAAGACGATCTAATTGAATTACTTCCCATATAGCTCACCTAAATCTATCTGTGAATCCCAGTGATTACTGATAATCTGTGGAGAATGGGTAGCAACAATAGTGTGTATTTTTTTATAGTTAACTACTTTAAGTAAATCATCCATAAATTTCTTCTGCCATAAGATATGAAGTGATATTTCTGGTTCATCAATTAAAAGCATTGAATCGTGTTCAGCTTCAAAAATAAGATTATAGAACATAACAATCTCTTGCATCTCTCCAGATGACAATTGTTTTAAATCAATTACGTGCCCATCATCCTTGTCAACAACTTTTATTCCATCTTCGGTAGATATGCGTATTTCCTTGAATGAAAGCATATTGTTTAGTATATTTGTAAACAAATCAAGTTTTTGAATAAAGTCTTCATACACCTTATATTTTTCATCAAAGTCGTCAAAGTAAACCTTTAGGGCTATTGCATGTGCGTCTTTAAAAACGACATTCCGTGTACTTCTCAGATTTGATATGTCATATTTATTAATCTTTTCAAATTTCTCATTCATCTTCACCATTTTCAGTTCATATTCCTCTGAGGTTATCCCAGTTGTTATGCCAAATAGACGTTCGGGATAAGTGCTATCCAAGCGGTTTGCTGTAGAAGAATACTTGCTCGAGATTCTTCCAATATGTTTTTTAATAAGAGATGGGATATCTTCAATAGCGTTAATAACTTCGTGTTTATCCCGTTCAACGGTTCTTCTAATAACCAGTCGTTGTTCTTTTACAAAATGCAATTGACCAAATGCATGACTTGTTGAGTTGAGTTGATCGACGATTTTCTTTAGCTTAATAACATCATCCTTATCATCAAAATCAAACAGGCTTAAAAAATAACTAGGATAATGCCTTAAATGCTCAATCCATTCTGACATAATCATATTCGAAAAAAGTTCGTCATACTCACGGTATGAGTATATAAAACTGTTTCGATTATCGCGCGGAGACATATATCTGTCCTGATAATCCATATAGCGAACCTGATCATCATAATAGAGCATGTGTCTTGAATATGCGTTCTTTGAACTTGCTTTTCTTTTATCAACTCTAGGTATAGTAACATCACAAAAAACAAGACTTCCATCATTCTTTTTTTTAAAAGTTATGTTTGCTGTTTTTTTTGTGAAAATAAACTCAATAAGAGAAAAGTCTAATATCATAAAATAATTTAAGTTCTTTTCATATAGCGCTTCAATACATTTTAAAATAGTTGATTTTCCATATCCATTTGGACCTGTGATTATGGTTATACCATTTTTTTTCAACACGATTTCATAGTCAAATCTATTAAAGAGCTTTCTTAGAATTACCTTTTTTAACATGATGTCTCCTTTTTGTGAATGCTAATATATAGGCAAATAACCTATAAGTTCATTTTATCATATAAATGATAATTATGTAATAAGTTTTTTATATATATGTTTTCTTTATGATGAATCAAATATCTGCATATTCGTTATTATGGATGTAATGATGAAAATCTACTTTATTATTACATAGGGTCTGATGAAAAGCTGACTTTTCAAACATATTCTGATTTTTACACCGATACAGCGATGGTGTGTACCTTGAAACTCATATATCGCAGTATTTTTTGAATTTGGTGCAAAAAGGCTTTAGCCATTTTATTCAGGTTCATCATCATGACTGATAACGCTATAACTGTCTTACTTTTATTGGGGAGTTTGCCACGGATACTCCCCATTATGTACCAAGTCTTCGCTGTGCCAATCTTTCCTTCAACAATATTCCTCGATTTGCAATCTGTAATGAATTCTTTTGTCTACTGTCGGTACTTCTCTGCATTTCGTCGACCGAGTGACAAGCTGAGCAGTTTGGTACCAAGCTAGTTACAAAGTATGCAGTTATGTCGGTTCCGGTATATCGTTTCCGCAAGTATTTTCGATGGAAGCATCCCGTAGCATTCCTAGTATTTTACTATAGAATCTTTCATCAATATCATCTCGTTGAAATTGTCGTGGCTTATGTGGTCTATGAAAGTGTAACTGTTAACTACGCACAGTACTACTTTCGCAACGAACTCTGTTTTAGCGTTTACCTTACCACTTTGTATCAGGCGTATGTGATACTTACGGTGATTTAATGTCGTAAAATGTCGGTTAAAAATGTAGTTCAGTAGCAGTTCTGAAGCAAAAAAGAATTTTAGATGCATGAGTGTTGATTCAAATAGTGTCGAGTGAATGTATAGATTGTACTTCATCTCAGCCACCGACCACAACTCCTCCTAAACTACGCCGAAGATGTAAACCTTCACCTATTCCATAATTTGTAGGATCATCAAGGTTAATTACTAATTTCAATAATTCACTTGCATTATCACCAACAAATAGTAAAGTTCCCATTTGGCTAGTCATACTATCTTTACGCATTGCATAATAGTTGTCAGGATAACGTCTAGCTGCTTCAATATCTGTCATACGCAGATTATCGATTCTCTCGAACATACTACTCCTCCCCAAAATGATATATAAACAGTAACATAAATAACAAAGATATTCAAGAAATAATCACATTTAGACAGTGAAATATTCCTATTGGTTTACGCCCTTCTACCTCTACACCCTCCCAGAAGAACACTTCGTGTTCTTCCAATGGCTCGTGTAGCGAGACTATGACGTCGCCATTTTAACTTTGCAAAATCCCAGAAGAACACTTCGTGTTCTTCCAGACGCGTCGCGTAGCGACGCTATGGTACCGCTGGCCGGACTTGAACCGGCACAGGATTGCTCCCGAGGGATTTTAAGTCCCTTGTGTCTACCTATTCCACCACAGCGGCACATAATATTCTAAATATAACGAAAAGTTCTA
>JAITFS010000177.1 GCA_031281195.1 Oscillospiraceae bacterium | reverse complement strand
AACCATACTACAGAGGTTACGTCAAGATTGTTAGTAGGCTCGTCGAGTAGAATTATATCCGGTTTTCCAAATAGTGCTTGTGCTAAGAGTACCTTAACCTTTTGCCGTGGTTCTAAATCACTCATTTTATTGTTATGTAATGCTGTGGGTATTCCTATTCCTTGCAGGAGCTGAGATGCATCAGACTCAGATTCCCAACCGCCAAGCTCTGCGTATTCTTCTTCAAGCTCTGCTGCCCGAATTCCGTCTTCGTCAGAAAAATCTTCCTTCATATATAAATCATCTTTTTCTTTTCCACATTCGTATAACCGTTGGTTTCCCATAATAACGGTTTCTAAAACAGAAAAATCATCATACATGCTTTGGTCTTGTTTGAGTACGGACATTCGTACATCAGGTTTTATCTCAACTGCTCCTGTAGAGTGCTCCAGCTCACCTGCAAGGATTTTTAGAAATGATGATTTTCCGGAGCCGTTAGCTCCGATAATTCCGTAGCAGTTACCTGCAACAAATTGTAAATCCACTTTTGAAAATAGTGTATCACCACCAAAAGAAAGACTCAAATTATTAACTGTTATCATAAAAAACTCCTAGCTATAACATAATATTTATTAGTGTTTATTAATAATACATGATATACTTGTTCTTGTAAACTTTAATTGGGAGAGGTGAGTTTAATTGCCGGATGGGATAGTTGGTATAGTCATGATTGTCGCTCTTGTTCTTATACTTAACCTTGTTTTTGTGTTTAGGCAGATTAAGCGATTAAACAAAAGAAAAGGTGGCAGAAAGCGTCCTGTTCCTTCTGTGGATAAGCAAGCAGCCTGGCGTGAGAAGGAGGTTGCCCGCAGAATTGAGCGTGAGCAGGATGATGCTCTTGAACGGGTAAAGCTCAGAGAGGAAACGCTCGCTCTTTATGAAACAGTAAGAAAAAGACACGAGAAAAAGGATGCTCTTACTCGTTTAGGGTTAGATGCAAGTGATAGTTTGGATGATTTAAAAAGCCTCGGCATAGATGAGTATTTAAGTGAGGAATGAGGAGTGAGGTTATGAAAAAGTGTTTGGTTGTTGTTGATTTTCAGAATGATTTTGTGACAGGGTCACTTGGTTTTCCAAAAGCAAAAAAGCTGGAAGGAAGAATTGTTAGAAAAATCAAGGAGTATCGTAAAAATAAAGGTGATGTTATCTTCACTTATGATACCCATCAGACCAATTATTTAGAAACCCTTGAAGGGAAAAAGCTACCGATGGCACACTGCTTAGAGGGAACTACAGGGCATGAGCTTTATGGTAAGGTTGCGAAATCTGTAAATAAAAAAGATATAAAGTTTAATAAAGACACCTTTGGCTCAAAGGAACTTTTTGATCACTTAGTTAACAACAAGTATGATAGCATTGAGCTTGTTGGTTTGGTGTCAAATATTTGCGTGCTTGTAAACGCTGTGCTGGCTAAGACTGCACAGCCTGAAACTCCAATAATTGTAGATGCTAAATACACGGCAAGCTTTGATAGAAAGCTTCACCGTGCTTCATTAGCAGTAATGAAGGGTTTGCAAATAGAGGTTATTTAATGTTTGCCTTTTAGTAATTCCTGCTTTATATCCCAGAGTTTTTGCGATAAGTCTACATAATAAACATGAGGATTTTCAAAGCGTTTAGCTTCGTCCCAAAGTGTTTCTACCTGGGATTTGCAGTATTCTCTGATTTGGTGTATATCAGGAGAAGTGTAAACAAGTTCTCCATTTAAAAATATCGGAACTAAAAGCTCTTTTGCGAAAAAATCTGTAAGAGTTTTTCTTTTCCATGTGTCAACAGGATTAAAAATTGTATATGGCTTTGAGTCATCTATGATTTCATCATAAACACAAAGCTCATCGGCAATTGCTTTACCGGTTTCTTTATCAAAAAGCCTGTATAGTTTTTTATGATGCGGATTAATAATTTTCGTAGCGTTTTCGCTTAATTTAATCTTTGGTACTATATAACCATGCTCATTTTCAACAGCAACCAGTTTATAAACACCACCAAAAACAGGGTCACTTTTAGCTGTGATAAGCCGCTCGCCGACGCCAAAGATATCAACCTTAGCACCTTGTAGAATTAAATCACGGATAATATACTCATCAAGTGAGTTGGTTGCAACAATCTTACAGTCAAAAAGACCGGCAGTATCAAGCATCTGACGTGCTTTTTTTGATAAATACGCAATATCACCTGAATCAAGTCTGATTGCACACTCTGTAATTCCACGAGGTAAAAGGATTTCGCAAAAAGCTCTGATTGCATTTGGAATACCACTTTTTAATGTGTTGTACGTGTCTACCACCAAGGTAACGTTGTGCGGGAAAAGCTCACAAAATGTTTTAAAAGCGTCATATTCACAATCAAAGCTTTGCACCCAAGAGTGAGCCATAGTTCCGCTTGAAGGAATACCAAAGTCTATTTCTGTCATGGTGTTTGATGTGCCAACACATCCACCAATATAAGCAGCTCTTGCGCCAAGTACAGCGCCATCCGCTCCAAGAGCACGGCGAGAGCCAAACTCAAGCACATCCCGCCCTGCGGCAGCTCTGACTATTCGATTTGCTTTTGTAGCAATAAGTGATTGATGGTTTATTGTAAGTAAAATTATGGTTTCGATTATCTGCGTTTCGATTGCGGGTGCTTTGACGGTTAATATTGGTTCGTTTGGAAATATGGGAGTACCTTCGGGAACTGCGTATATATCACCTGTAAATCGAAAGGTTTTTAAGTAGTTTAAGAAGTTTTCATCAAAAAGATTTTTTGAGCGTAAAAAATCAATATCATCCTTGCTGAAATGCAAATTATTTATGTACTCGATAACTTGTTCAAGACCTGCGGCTATAGCAAAACCACCTTTATCAGGCACATTACGGTAAAACATTTCAAAATAGGTGATTTGATTATATTTTTCTACAGAAAAATATCCGCTTGCCATAGTAAACTCGTAAAAGTCGCATAACATTGATAGATTTCGTTTATTCATTAATTACTAAATACCTTTTTTTATTGTACTAGAAAAATATTATACCAAAAACTGCACTGGCTGCAAGAAATATTATTGGATGTACCTTTTTTAGCAAAAATACAGCAACAAACATCACGACGGTAAGGATTATCGTTTTATAATCAATTGTTGGTAATACCATTGCAAAAAGTTCGGATATATCAACGTTAAAAATTGCATAACTAAAAACTGTAAGTGCAGCATAAGTCATTAACGCCAGTGAAGCAGGTTTAAGTCCGTATAAAATGTATTTTACAGTAGAACTGTCTCTGAACTTTACTAATAAACGTGAAACAATAAGAGCAATAGTTATTGAAGGGATTAATAATGCGATTGAAGCTATTATACCACCAAGATACCCTGCAACTGTGTAACCAACATAAGTTGCCACGTTTATACCAATCGGTCCCGGTGTTGCTTCCGCTACCGCAACCATATCCATAAGCTCGGTTATTGTAAACCATTCGGTACGAAATGCCATTTGTTGTAAAAACGGTATTGTGGCAAGCCCTCCGCCGAAGACAAAGAGTCCAACTATAAAAAATTCATAAAAAAGCTCTAAGTAAATCATTCTGAACCTCCTATTTCGGGGGGTTCATTGCTGTTTTTGCGTAGCATTGATATTGCAACACCCATAACTCCTGCAAAAAATACAATTATTGCTATATGAATATTTGTAAGAATAGTTATAACAAGCGCAACTATATACAAAAACGCTGATGGTATGTCTATAATTGAGTGCTTGCGAAGCCTAAGCACTGCGTTAATAATCAACACACTTACGCATATTCGTAATCCGACAAATGCACTTTGTACTGCCGGAATATCAGAAAGGTTTGATAAAAAAGTAGCAATTATCAATATAATTATCACTGACGGTGTTGCTACTGCTAAAGCTGCAACAATACCTCCAAGCACTTTTTTCTGTTTGTAACCGACAAATAATGCTGTGTTTGCGGCTATAATCCCGGGCAGGCACTGACTGATAGAAAAAAGTTCAGTAACCTCTTTATCAGTAAGCCACTTTCTTTTTTCTACAAGCTCTTTTATTAACATAGGTAGCATGGAGTAGCCGCCACCAAATGTAAAGGTCCCAATATAAACAAATGAAATAAATAGTTTTAAATACATAAGTATATACTACACAAGAAATGAGTAATTTACAATCTTTTCTCCCTCTCGGCTTGTGATGGGCGTAAATAGATTGGTTCGAGTTCTTTTGCAGTTGTTGGTTTTTTGTGTAAAGTTGCTAAAGCTACTCCATAAGCGGTTTGATAACGCAATAAATCAGGTGCCTGGTTGCAGTAAATACCAACGGAGTTAAGGTAGTCGTAGGTTAATACCGCTCCATCACCGATTATAGTATTTGAACCGCCTTTTTTCTTTAATTCTGCGGATAAATCCTCAAGTGAAATTACGCGGTCATCACAAGATCTCTTTAACCTGCCGTTTTTCCACTCAAATAAAGCGTTATAAACCTGTCTACGGCGTGCATCCATAACAGCACATAATAAGCTTCCCGTGACAGGATATTGATAAGCCATTGCTTCAAGAGTTGATATACCATAAATCGGGATATTTAAGCCTTCTGCAAATCCTTTAGCTGCCGACACACCGATTCGTACGCCTGTAAATGAACCGGGACCGCTTGATACGCCTACTTTTTCTATATCTGCAGGTGTTAAACCGAGGTTTTTAATAAGAGATTCTGCCATAACTAATAATGTTTTACTGTGTGAAAAACCATTGTTTTGAAAATATTGACCTAAAAGTTGCAATTCCAGATGATGTGTATGTGGATTTTTCATAATTCGACATACAGCAACAGATGCCGGTTTTGCAGATGATTCTAAAGTTAGAATTAACATAAAAACTATCCGTTTCTTAGAGATTTGTAATCTCAATTTGTCTTTTATCTTCTCCCAGATTTGTGAGTTTAACAGTAATTGTATTGTGGGGGATAGCGTGAGGGATTTTTTCACTCCACTCAACAACACAAATACCACCACGGTCATGATAATCATCCCAACCAATGTCAAACAGTTCATCTTCATTATCAAGACGATACATATCAAAATGAAAAAGCGGAGTTTTTCCGTGATATTCGTTTACAATAGTAAAAGTGGGACTGGATACATTCATGGTTATCCCAAGACCTTTTGCCAATCCGCGTGTAAAGGTAGTTTTACCCGAGCCAAGATTTCCATACAAGGCAACGATTGTATTAGGTTTAAGAGAGTGTGCAAGCTTTTCACCCTCTGATATTGTTTCTTTTTCATTATTTGTTGTTACTATCATAGTGAAAGGTAGTATATCATGCAAAGAATGTTAATTAAAGAGTGTATTTGCAAAATCAGCAAAAAAATGGTATAATTATCGCAAATGTGAACTATTCCAACCTTTTAGAGTCTCTTACAACAATGGGTTGTATAATAACAAGGCTATGTGATGAATTATTTAAAGTCTTTTTTTCTAGTAATATTTAGATTCTTCCGTGATGCAGATATGTTGCTGTTACTATTGAGTATAACATGTGCTGTTTACGGAAATATTCTAATTCATAGCATAACAAAAAACTCCGCAACAGAAAGTGGTGTTGTTTATGTTCAAATTGGTGCTATGGTTATTGGATTGTTTTTATTTATTTTGTTTTCATATATAGATATTGACATTATTGCAGATAAATCAATTCTTTTATACATTTTTAGCATACTTTTTATTTCTACCTTACTTATATGGGGTGAAGGGGAGGCTGACGTTGGCCGCCGTGCGTGGATACGTTTCTGGAACATTGGTATTCAACCTGCGGAGGTAACAAAAGTACCGTTTATAATTATTTTTGCAAAAATGATGGTAACCTTTAAGGAACGAAAAACTCTTAATTCAATTATGTCAATTTTGCAAATTGCAATTGCGTTTTTTATAATGTTCAGTTTTGTTTTATATATATCAGAGGATATGGGTACGGCATTAGTATATTTTGGGATACTGGTCATAATGCTTTTTGCGGCAGGGTTAAAATTAAGGTGGTTTGTTCTTGGAGCGGGTGCTATTGCTGCTGCATCTCCACTGCTAAGGACATATTTTATAAATGACAAACAATGGGAAAGGATAATTGCTCCTTTTATTCCTGATATTGTTGACCCGGGTAGAACCGGAGTTTTATGGCAACCTGATTTGAGCATACAAGCTATCACTACCGGCGGATTATTTGGGCAGGGACTAGGAGAGGGGAGACTGACACAGTCTCCGAGGGCTTTCCCTGCACAGCACACTGATTTTGTTTTTTCTGCTGCCGGGGAGGAGCTTGGTTTTATTGGGTGCTTAGTGATTATTCTTCTTTTGGTAGCTATTGTTGTCAGGTGTGTTCATGTTGGTATAAGATCAAACAATCCTCTTGGGTTGCTTGTTTGTATGGGTGTTGCAGGCATGGTAACTGTGCAAACAATAATGAATATAGGTATGTGCCTTGGGTTATTGCCGGTTATTGGTATAACTCTGCCGTTTTTTAGTTACGGGGGGTCTTCATTGGTTACGAGTTTTGCAGCTATGGGAATAGTATCAGGTATAAAAATGCGTCCAAAACCATTAAGGTTTAGGAGTATGTAGGAGAAAATTAGTAAAAAATAATATTCTTATATGGTCTCGGAAAGCGAAGCCATGGATGGCGTAGCGCCGAAACTCTGAGCATGGAGGCTCAGCGTTTCGGAAAAGAGACTATCATAAGAATATTATTATAAAAGTATTATTACACCAACTTCAATACAGCAGTTAAGATACCAGCTATAGATTCTTTACCTAGTTTTGAAAACGCAAACCACTTTTTGCCTAAATCTTTTAGTGATGCTCCTATGTGGTAGATTTCTTTGCCACTGTCGATTATTAAGAAACGGTCATGGCTTTTGTTAAACTTTTTTACAATGAATCCACCATATTGAGAATTAGCTTTTTGAATATCGAGGTTTAGCTGTTTATTAATGCATTGTGTTAAAAGTAATACCTTTACGTCTTTGTTCTTTTTGGCAAGATGAACGAGAGTTGTTTCATCAATATAGTTATCAATCAGGATAATACTTTGTTTTGCTGAGCGGATTATTCTTGATACAAGCTCATACGCATCAAACATCTGTCCATCAAAGAAAACTCCTTGCATTGGTATATTGTTGATGTTTAACTGTAATTCAAGCTCGTCAACTCTGTTTTTTAGAATATCTGCGTTATCTTCTATACGATTCAAACGATTGTTAATTGCATAACCTTTAAGAAGGTAGTCTTTGAGTTTTGATGTAGCCCATATTCGAAACTGTGTTCCTTGTGTGGATTTAACACGATACCCAACAGAGATTATAACATCCAGGTTGTAGTGTTCGACATTTCGATTAACAGTTCTATAACCCTCTTTTTGAACTGTCAAGTATTCCTTGACAGTTGAGTTTTTGTTAAGTTCTTTTTCTCGATAACAATTGTTAATGTGCAGACTGATGTTCTGTTTTGAACGATTAAAAAGAGCTGCTATTTGCTGTTGTGTTAACCAAACGGTATCTTCATCAAATCTAACTTCTATATGCATAACCTCGCTATGTGAGTCGTTGGTATGCTCATCAGGACGATATAAAATAATTTCATTTTTCATAACGAATCACCTCTTACATTTACTACCATACCATACCCTGTCAAGCATTGCAAATACAGCGAAATTCAGGCTTTTCTACATTTCTTGCCTGAATTTCTACATTAAAAGGATTATTATGTAGAAAAGTCTACATACTTGTCTACATTTCAAAAGAAAATTCATGGAAAAATATTTTTATATTTTTTTACAATATAAATATGAGAGAACTGTCAGAGAAAAAATCTTGACAAAATAATCTATTTTTAATAGTGTATGTCCAAATCGTGCATACCTCACTGTTGTTTAAAAAATTATATTCGTTGAAATATCTGAAACTTTTTAGTAACTTAATCGTCAAATAATATACCTAGATACCAAAATAGAGGACTATTTACATGAAAAGCCGAAAAAGATTATTAACAGTATTATTGACCCTAATTATTATACTGCAGGTTTCCGCATGCCGTAATATAGTTAATGATGATTTTGATGAAAATAATATCGGGAGCATTAATGTACAAGACGATTTTGATATTGAAAAGCACATATATTTGTCACACGAAATAGACACTAATGGTCTAGATGGCATAATGAATCCTATTAGTGGAGCAATTGCATATGGTGATTATATTGTCTGTTGGTATCATGAATATGAAGATATTACAATATTAAAGCTCTCGTCTGATGGAAATACTGAGTACGAAACACACCTTCTAGAGTTAGAAAATCTATATGAAGTAAAAGCACTATCAATCAAAGATGACGGTCATTATGCTATAATTGCAACAACTTCCGTTGCTAACGATGAAATAACAATAAACTATTTATTATATGATGAACAAGGCGTGGAGATAGAAAAAGTAGAACTAATCACCATCCCACAGTATTTCAGCACTTTTACTCAAATTCAACATGCGATTATTGCAAATGACAATATCGTAGTTGTGACAGTAACCGGTAGTCATTACACAATTCACCTACTGACAACGAGCGGTGAAAAACTTGGAGAGATGTACACAACAAATCTAAAGGATGTTGTACGCTTGAGAGACAATCGTGTAGTAGCACTTTTTAACGAAGGTTCATCAAGCTCTTTACGGGAAATCGATTTTACAACAAGTAGTTGGAGTGAAACACACCACTTTGAAATAAAGGGTGTTGAGAAACTAATTCCGGCAGACACTACACATAGTTACGACTTTCTTATTAATACTAATGAGTATCTAATTGGCTATGTGTTAGAAACAGAAACACAGATCCCACTAATCAACTGGTTAGAATCAAACACACTCGTTACATGGCAATCTCATATAGGTATGCTACCAAATAAGGATATTTTTGTGCTTCATTCGCGTAATACACAAGCAATAAACAACTCTGCTGTTCTTACCAATCTTACTGTGTTTGTACGCTCTGTACGGTCTGAAACTGATCAACGAAAAATCATTACTATTGGTGGTATGAATGTTCACCCGCATTTACGTCTTGAGGTCGCACAATTTAATTCAGAAAATCCTGATTATCGAATAGAAATTAAAGAGTATACATATAATAATGACTTAAGCTATGAAGCAAATTTAATGCGTTTTAATGTTGAATTAATGACCGGTCGCGGTCCGGATATAATAGCAGATGCTATCTTCAGTGAAAGCACAAGTGTTATGGCAGATCTCTACACATTTATTGATGCTGACCCTGTTATAAACCGTGCGGACTTTTTTCAAAATGCACTACATGCTTTGGAAAAATCGGATGGTACACTTCCTGTTATTGCAAATAGTTTCATAATAAATACCATGATAGCTAAGCCTGAAACCGCAGAACTGTTGACTCCGTTCACATTTGAAACGTTATTATTTAATTTTGATGAATCTAACCCATACAGTTTAGCCGGACAAAGGCTCACCGGAAGTTTTTTTATAGGTAGAGCTTTATCAAATTCTGAAAGTTTTATAGATTGGGATAATAATCAAGCAAACATCAACAATGATGAGTTTATAAATATGCTTGAAATAGCAGCACAATTACCCAGTAATTTACCAAATACGATACTGGACATAGATAATGAGCAAAGAAAGTTTCGTAATGCAGAGCAACTACTGTTGCCACTCACAGTGAGAGATATTGGAATGTTTAGACACGCAAAAGCAGAATTGGGTGAGTTTGTTGTTATGGGAGAACCAACATTTACCGGTGGACATAGTATAGTCCATGTAATGGGAAGTTTAGGTATATATTCTCTATCACAAAATCAAGACGCAGCCTGGAGCTTTATCAGGCGACTTCTTTTACCTAATGCAACATTAAACGCAAATATGGAACTTCCAATTCGGATTGACATTTTTGAAAAACAAATCGCTGCACTAATGGTGAAGGAGTACTGGGAAGAAGATGTCCCTGCGTTAGGTATAGTCGCAGGTGAAGAGAAACCAATCTCCTATGCTGGTAGCAATGGAAATATTCCTATATTTGCCATGACAGAAGAAGAAGCACAGGAAATCCGCTTCATCATTAACAGTGCTGTTGTTGGATCTCGTTCTGACATCACTGTCACGGCAATTATTAATGAGGAGTTCCAAAATTTCATTAACGGCTTAAGATCATCAGCAGATACAGCAAGAATCATCCAAAACCGAGTACAGACATATTTGAATGAAAAGGGATAATTCTCGATAAACTGATTTTTTTTTCAAATAAATTAAAGGGTTTTATTTTTCTTCTTCGTATAATGTATATTGTGAATAATATTAAGCATACAAAAAATCCAAGAGAAGTACGAGAGGCGCTTGAGGAGCAAATGCTGTCACCACAGGCGTCTTATGCTGTGCTGTCCAAAGGTCGTGAGCGTGATGAGCCTGAGTGTGATATCCGGACATGTTATCAGCGTGATATTGACAGGATTATTCATAGCAAGGCTTTTCGTAGATTAAAGCACAAGACGCAGGTTTTTCTTAGCCCTGAGGGTGACCACTATAGGACCAGGCTTACGCACACTCTTGAGGTTGCTAGAATCAGCAGAACGATAACTCGTGCTCTCTGCCTGAATGAAGACCTTGCAGAAGCGATTTCGCTCGGGCATGACCTTGGACATACACCATTTGGACATGCAGGTGAGCGTGCACTTGATGAAATCATGCGTGATGACGGTGGATTTAAACATAATGAACAAAGCCAACGTGTTATTGACAGATTAGAACTAAACGGTTGTGGTTTGAATCTGACTTACGAGGTGCGAGACGGTATAGCTTGCCATACAGGCAATAAACAGCCAAGTACATTAGAAGGTAAAATTGTACGAATTGCGGATAGAATTGCGTATATAAACCATGATGTTGATGATGCTGTCAGAGCAGGGATTTTAAAAGAAGAGGATATTCCCGATGAGTTTATTTGTGCATTGGGAAGTAAACACGGTGAGAGAATTAATACATTAATTCTTGATTTAATTGAGCAAAGTGAGAAAAAAGGTGTTATATCTCTTGGTTCAAACATAGCGTTTGTTTTTGATGCGTTTCGTGATTTTATGTATGATAGGGTTTACCTGAATATGCGAGCAAAAAGTGAAGAGAGTAAGGTTGCAGGAATTATTAATGAGATTTTTAAGCATTACTGTACAGCACTTGATGAAATGCCTGTTGAATATGGGGATATAGTGGAAAAAGATGGCAAAAAGCGTGCAGTTGTAGATTATATTTCCGGCATGACTGATAAGTACGCTGTGCATGTGTATGAGAAGCTTTTTATTCCCGAAGCCTGGCAGGTGCGGTAGTAGTAAAAAGATAGAAAAAACAAAGGATAAAACAATGGCGATACCGGATTTATTTATTGATGAGCTTGTGAGCCGTACAGATATTACAGAACTTGTTAGCGAGTATGTACGTCTTACGAAAAAAAGTGGTGCAAATATGTTCGGATTATGTCCGTTTCATAGTGAAAAAACGCCGTCCTTTACAGTAAACTCCGAAAAGCAAATATATCATTGTTTTGGTTGCGGAAAAGGTGGCGGAGCAATCACTTTTGTCAGAGAAATTGAAAACTTAACATTTCTTGATGCAATAGAGGTTCTGGCAAAAAAAGCAGGTATGGTTGTACCGCAGGAGGACGGACAGGTTGAAATAACAGGACGGCGAAAACGTATATTGGCGTTAAACCGTGATGCAGCAAAACATTTCTATAGAATGTTAATATCTCCGGCAGGAAAAACTGCTCAGGAATATTTAGCCAAACGTAAGATTTCTAAAACAAGTATACAAAAGTTCGGTATAGGTGCGGCACCGGATGATTGGAGTTTATTACTCGAAGCTATGACAGCTAAAGGGTACACAAAGCAGGAGTTGGTGGACGCAGGTTTATGCAGGCACGGAAAAACAGGTGGCAGTGCGTATGATTTTTTCCGTAACAGACTTATTTTCCCGGTTATAGATGCACGTGGTGATGTTGTTGCTTTTTCAGGCAGAACTTTAAATCCTAATGATAAGGATTATAAATACCTAAATTCACCTGATACGTTGGTTTTCACAAAAAGTAAAACTTTATTTGGACTAAATATTGCACGTAAATCAAAATATGGAGCGTTTGTTTTAGTAGAGGGAAATATTGACGTTGTTATGCTACACCAGGCAGGATTTGATAGTGTAGTTGCACCGCTCGGCACAGCACTTACAGCCGACCAGGCACGGCTTATCAAACAATACACACAAAATGCCGTCATTGCGTTTGACTCTGATGATGCCGGTGAAAAAGCCACAATGCGAGCAATAACGCACTTGGAAAAAGCAGGAATTTCTATAAAGGTTATTGATTTAGGAGCATCTAAAGACCCGGATAATTTTATCAAGGATCATGGCAGAGAATCGTTTAAAACTCTGCTGGAACGTAGTGACGGACACATTGATTATAAGATACTATCTTTACTAAACAGTAATGACATGAACACAAATGAAGGACGTTTATCATTTATAAATACAGCAACTGAGTTAATCGCAGAGATAAACAATGCACCCGAGCGGGAGATTTATGGTACTAAGATTGCCGAACTAGCAAGTGTTTCTATAGAATCTATCAAAAACGAAGTCAGCCGAAAGCTAAAAATAAAGAAAAATCGTGATAAAAAAAGTTTTGATAAATCAACTATTCAACCGAAAATTAACATTCAGCCAACAAACAGAGATTTACGATATGATAATATTGCGTCTGCAATTGCAGAGGAAGGTGTTATCAGATGTTTAGTACAAGACCCGCTATTATTTAAGGTTACTTCAGAGATTGGATTTACAAAGGATGAGTTTTCAACTGAGTTTCTGGGAAATATTTATATAATGCTTGAAGAAAAAGTAAAAGACAGCAGACAATTAGAGCAAAAACACATAATGGCGGAGCTTGAACCGGGCATAGCTTCACAATTAATGCGAATACTTGATAAACCGGAATCAATTGCAATAAGCGATAAAAGCATACGCGATTATATTGAACGAATTAGAGCAGAAAAGTTAAAAGCAAAATCTCCGGATAGCGAAACCTTGTTAGATATTGTAAAACTAAAGAAAAAGCAGAATTAGAGAGTTTCAAAGCGAAACTGTACTATAAAAGGAGGAGAAAAGTTCATGGAAGATAAAATCAGTTTTATTCAAGAGGAATTGGAAGACTTGGCATTACATGTCGAAGGTGATGAGCACTCGGAAAAATCACAAGAGCAGTATAATGCAGAGCGGTTAAATGCACTTATAGAGGAGGGGAGGCGACGTGGAAACCTCAGCTCTAAAGAGCTTTTAGATGTGCTTGAAGAAATGAATCTTGAGCAAGAGGTTATTGATAGTTTTTATGATACGCTGGAAAATCTAAACATTGATACAACTGAAACTGATGAAACATCCTTTGTTGTTCCTGACGATACAGAGACACCTGAAATCGAGGAATTGCAAGAGATTGAGGTAACTCTGGCAGAGGAGGAGGTAATTGACCCTGATTCTCTTTTAGATAGTATAAATATTGATGACCCGGTTCGTATGTATCTAAAAGAAATTGGTAAGGTTAATCTTCTCACTCAAGAAGCAGAGGTAGAGCTTGCTAAGAGAATGGCTGAGGGTGACGAAAATGCCAAGCGCCAGATGGCAGAAGCAAACCTAAGGCTTGTTGTCAGTATTGCCAAACGTTATGTGGGGCGTGGGATGTTATTTCTTGACCTCATTCAAGAGGGTAACTTAGGTCTTATTAAGGCTGTTGATAAGTTTGATTATACAAAAGGTTATAAGTTCTCAACCTACGCTACTTGGTGGATTCGTCAGGCAATTACACGTGCTATAGCCGATCAGGCACGTACTATAAGGATACCTGTACACATGGTTGAAACAATAAATAAGGTTATGCGTATTTCACGCCAGTTGCTACAGGAGCTTGGGCATGACCCAACGCCGGAGGAGATAGCTGATGATATGGGTATGCCTGTTGAGAAAGTGCGTGAAATACTCAAAATTGCACAAGAGCCGGTTTCGCTCGAAACTCCTATTGGCGAGGAAGAAGACAGCCACCTTGGAGACTTTATTCCTGATGAGGATGCTTCCGAGCCGGCAGAGGCTGCTTCATTTACACTTTTAAAAGAGCAATTATCAGATGTTCTTCATACTCTTACGCCACGTGAAGAAAAGGTGCTGATATTAAGATTTGGTATTGAAGACGGGCGTACTCGTACTCTTGAGGAAGTTGGTAAAGAGTTTAATGTTACAAGAGAGCGTATAAGGCAAATTGAAGCAAAAGCTCTCAGAAAATTACGTCACCCAAGCAGAAGCAAAAAACTTAAAGACTTCTTATACCCGTAGAAAGGTTAATCAAAAAAGATTCTTCACTACGTTCAGAATGACAAATATAATTATACATTTAATATTTAGTATTTATTAGTAATAGAAAAGGATAGATTACATGCAAACTCTTGGTATAAATATTGGCTCTACCAGCTTAAAAATGGTATTAATTGATGATAATAAACCAGTTTGGCACGCAGCGGCAAGCCATGAAGGGAACTTTGAAGCAACAGCAATAAGACTTCTAAAGGAAGGCAAGATTAAAACAGGCACACCCACTCTTATAACCGGTAATGAAGGGCGTTTTATATTTAATGCTTCCGGAACACTGGAGCCTCTTTGCGTTGAAGCTGCTATAAATCTGCTGAATATTGATGCGGATGCTATTGTAAGTATGGGTGGGGAAGACCTTATCGTTTATTCGCTCGATAATGGTAAAATCGTGAACAGTTTTTCCGGTAATAAATGCGCATCAGGTACCGGTGAGTTTCTTATGCAACAGCTTTCCCGTATGGATATGAAGCCCGAAGATATTGATAAGATACCCGAAACCTCTAAGGTTTATCCAATTTCTACACGCTGCTCTGTTTTTATGAAAAGCGACTGTACGCATAAATTAAACAAACGTGAAGCATCAAAGGAAGATATTGTCTTCTCACTTTCTCATGTTATGGCAATTAAGGTTATAGATTTTCTTAAGCGTGCTAATATCAAGTCGGGGCGAGTGGTTTTAGTTGGTGGTTTAACCTTAAATAAGCATATTATACGATTTGTCAAAGAGCTTGCTCCGCAGATTGAGTTTATAATTCCCGAGACTGCTTATGTGTTTGAAGCTCTTGGAGCGGCTGCTTTAGCAGCAGATTATGGAAGCCCGTTACCTGAGTTAGATAAGTTAATGCTGCCCGGGGAGGTTCAATTTGAAACCTTAGGAGCTTTAAAGGATTGGCAATCTAAGGTTAAGGTTTTTGATAAAAAAGAAGGCAAGGTCAAAGCTGACGGTAAGTATATTCTTGGTGTTGACGGTGGTTCAACAACAACAAAGGTATGCCTTATTGATATAGAAACAGATGAAGTTGTTGCAAGCTATTACGGCAGAACACATGGTGACCCTGTTAAGGCTCTAAAGCAATGCTTAAAAGCTATTCAAGAAAAAATAATGTTAGACACCGGCAAAGAAACCGTTAATATCAGGCTTGCTGCAACAACCGGTTCAAGCCGTGAAATACTCGGTGTTTTCTTGCAAACAAGAGGTGTATATAATGAGATAATTGCACACTCTGTTGGTACATCGTACTTTGATGCCGATGTGGAAACAATATTTGAGATTGGCGGTCAGGATGCAAAATATGTACTGCTTAAAAACGGTGTGCCGATTGATTATGCTATGAACGAAGCGTGTAGTGCAGGTACAGGTTCATTCCTGGAGGAAAGCGCGGCAGGTGATTTATCAATTTACAGCGATAAGGATATTGGACCGATTGCGTTAAAAGCCGAAGCACCGCTAAAGTTTGGCGAGCATTGCTCTGCATTTATAAATAGTGACATAAGAAAAGCCATCGGGCAGGGAGCAAGTCAGGAGGACATAGTTGCCGGAATTGTTTGCTCGATTGTAGCGAATTATCTAAACCGTGTTGTCGGAAACCGCACTATTGGCGGTAAGGTGTTTTTACAAGGCGGAGTGGCGAAAAATCCCGCTGTACCTGCTGCATTTGCAATGATGCTCGATAAAGAGATTTTAGTTCCGCCGTCACCTGAGTTAATGGGTTCTTTTGGTGTTGCATTACTCGCCAAGCAAAAAATGGCTGAGGATATAGAAACCGGAAATGGTTTTGATCTAAATGAGTTAATCAATCGCGAAATCGAATATGATAAAATCTTTATTTGTAATACATGTGAAAACCTTTGCCCGATTCAAGTGTTAAAGCTTGGAGATCATAAAATAATGTTTGGCGGCAGATGCAATAAATACGCTAACATCCGCAAATCAATCAGTGATGTTCCGGTTTTTGATTATGTAGAAAAGCGTCAAAAGCTACTATTTGAGACGTACGCCTCTCCTGTTGATGATCTTCGTCATTCCGTGCTTGATACGGAATCTCCTGAACAGAACGTTCAATCAAGGGGATTGCGGCTCGGAGGCCGCAATGACGGTATTACTATTGGAATACCTCGGGCTTTGTCGGTTCATACATTATATCCGTTGTATTCATGGTTTTTCCATGAACTTGGCATCAAAACATACTTATCTACAGAAGTTCCACATGAAGGAATTGCACGGGTTGAAGCAGGGTATTGCTTCCCAGCGGAAATAGCACATGGAGCGGTGCAGGACTGCTTAAACAAAGGAGTTGACTATGTTTTACTCCCACATTTTAAGGATATGCCAAGCTATGAAGCAGATGTTCACGCTAACTTCTGCCCTCTGACACAGAGCTTACCGTACTATATTACTAAAGCGTTTCCTGCTGTAGATGAAAGCAAGTTTTTACCTTTAGTTGTAAGCTTTAAACTAGGTGAAGAAAAAGCATTAGAATTGTTCATAAAAATGGCAGACCAGCTAAAGATTCCTGCTGATGAAACAAAAAGGGCATTTCTGATTGCATTAGATAAACAAAAAGAGTTTTTTAATGCCGCAAAAAAGCTTGGACTGGAAGCACTTGAAGAATCAAGAAAAGCAGACAGACCGGTAATCGCACTATTAGGCAGACCGTATAATGCCTTTACAGCGGAAGCAAATATGGGAATACC
>JAITFS010000148.1 GCA_031281195.1 Oscillospiraceae bacterium | reverse complement strand
GTTGTCAACATTGATGATGAAGACATTCAAGACCCGCCAAAAACCACAGGAAACGCAATTAAAAACAATTTCATAAAAGCAGTCGGAATCTCTGCAGGAGAGGTCAAGCAGCTCATTGATGTTTATACAGTATTTGAGATGCATTCTTCAGAAAACTAATCGCAACGACAAATTATGACCGAAACGGTCAATAACTTCGGAGGTTATTAAATGCAGATTTCAGAAAAGGATTTTGTACGTCTTTATACCTATATCAAATCTAATTTTGGTGTCAATCTTGAAAAAAAGAAAACACTGATAGAAGGACGCCTGACTAACTTTATCGTTTCAGAAGGTTTCGATAACTTTACAGATTATTTAGATAACGTATTTGCCGATAAAAGCGGCGCAAAAATAAATACACTTATGACGAAGCTCACGACAAACTACACCTATTTTATGCGTGAAAAAGAGCATTATGAGTTTATGGAAAATGTTGCTCTACCGGAATGGACGCAAAAAATACGCGACCGTGACCTTCGTATATGGAGCTCAGCAAGTGCCTCAGGTGAAGAAGCGTATACAACAGCAATGGTTCTTCACGAGTGGTTCGGGCTAAAAATAAAAGAATGGGATACAACAATACTTGCTACTGACATATCAACCAGAGTGTTGGAAATGGCAAAAGCAGGTATATATCCTGAGGAACACTTCGATCATTTACCAAAAGCATGGAAACTAAAATATTTCAACAAAATTGGTGAAGAGAAGTATCAAGTCAAGGATGTACTGGCGAAGAGTGTGCATTTCGGGCAATTTAATCTGATGGGTAATTTCAGCAGATTTAGAAAGAAGTTTCATATCATTTTCAGCAGAAATGTTATGATATACTTTGACCCCCCGACAAAGCAAGCTCTCGCGAAAAGGTATCATGACGTACTTGAGGTGGGCGGATATTTGTTTATAGGTCACAGTGAAACTTTAAGTGGTATTCAAGGCGATTTCGTACAGATAAAACCGGCAGTTTACCAGAGAGTAAGGTAGAATCTCCACGATATAGTGCATAGTCAACGGTGAATACGCAATATATTGCGGTAAAAAGCAAAAAAAGATAGACAATTCAAGGCAGCCATGATATAATTCTTTGGATAACAAGGAATATATTGTGGTTGCTTATCTATTAAGGAGGCATATAATGTGGAATAACATGTTCAAACCAATGGACGTAATGCAAAAAAGCCTGTCGGCAACCTGGATGCGCAACGCAGTAATACGCAACAATATAGCCAATGTTGAGACCCCAAATTTCAAAACATCCAATGTAGAGTTTGAGTCGATTTTCGCTCAAGCTGTCCGCCAGGGTGGGTTTAAAGCTACCAGAACACATTCGGGACATCGCAACTTTGGTACGGGTAATTTAAGCTTAATACAACCACGTGTATATCAAGAGCAAGGCTTGTCAATGCGTATGGATGGAAATAATGTTGATATTGAATCCGAAAATGTAAAGCTAGCTCAAAACAGCCTGCAATATAATACAATAATGGAAAAACTAAACAGCGAGATTAGACGTTTACGAATGGCAATCACAGAGAGTTAAAACCATAAGGAGTAGAAAAATATGTCATTTTTAAGTTCAATGGGAATTAGTGCATCGGCACTTACAGCAACAAGACTCCGCATGGATGTGATATCTGAAAATTTAGCAAACAGTAGTACAACAAGGACGGAAAACGGCGACCCATATCGCAGAAAATATGTGGTGTATCAAGAGCGGACTAACGACAGAGCGTTTGCATCGTTTTTTAACAGAGCGCGTAAAGCACCGGGAGGTGTTCGTGTTATTGGTATAGGTGAGGATCAATCAGAGTTTAACCTCGATTACAACCCAACGCACCCTGATGCAGATGAAGACGGATATGTCAGAATGCCAAATGTTGATGTTGTTCAGGAAATGGTTGACATGATGGCAGCTTATAGAGCTTATGAAGCAAATATCACAGCATTAAATGCATTTAAGGATATGGCAGTTAAGACATTAGAAATCGGGAACTAGGGACTAATTAGTAGTAACAAAGGGAGGGCATTATGCAAATAAATCCATTATCAGCTAATTTAGTTAATTTATTAAACCACGAGCCATTGAGTATGCAATCTGGCAGAACAACCGGGGAGGACGGTAGTTTTTCCAGTATACTTAGTGAGGCTTTTAATACGGTAACGCAAACTGACGCTATCGACAAAGGATCTACTTTACAATTACTTATGGGTGAAGCTGATGATTTGTCAGGAATGATGATTGATATTCAAAAGGCAGAGCTATCACTTCAACTTGCTTTGCAAATCAGAAATAAAATCATCGATGCATACAACGAAGTTATGAGAATGTCAGTTTAACAAAAGGGCATTTCGCCTAAGGGGAATTGTCCACAGTAGAGGGTTGTGAGATAATGCCACTGTCGCCGGGACAAGTTATATTGTTCATAATTGGTACTGTTATTGTGCTATTTGGAGCTTATTACGTCACGTACTACATAGGCACAAAAATGGCAGGTCAAAATAGCAGAGCCGGTATCAGAAATCGGAATATCACCTTGCTTGACCGCTATGCAGTAGCAAGAGACAAGAGCTTTTGCGTTATTGAAATAGCAGGTAAGGTGTATATTGTTGGTGTTACAAACCACAACATGACGTTGCTCGACACAATCGATGCGGCGAATTTTGCTAAGAGTATAAAAGAAAACGAAAATAGTTCTTCAACAACTCCGTGGCATTTAACTCCCGTAGGACGATACGGAAATAAATTAACCAGAAAAGTTGTAGATTATATTGCTGTTAAAACCGGTAAAAAACCGGGTTCAGACCCGTATTCTGATGAAGCCGGGTTTTCACAAACACTTAAAGAAGCAGAGCTTAAAGCAAAAACAACGGAGGACGATTGATGCCAATAGATGTTGATACAGACGATCTTGGTTCGATAAATGCGATAGTAAACACACTGTTTGGTGAGGGTGCTCAAACAGTTGATATAGTTATCTTACTCACCATATTGACCCTTTTGCCTTCCATACTCATAATGCTTACGGGCTTTACGCGTATCATAATAATTCTCTCATTTGTCCGCCAGGCATTAGGTATGCAGCAAGTACCACCAAACCAAGTTCTAATAGGTCTTGCACTATTTCTTACATTTTTTGTCATGCAACCCGTTATAACGCAGATATATGATGATGCGTATGTTCCGTTTACAGAGGGAGAGATAACACAAGATGAGTTCTTAGACGGAGCAATGGGACCTATACGGGAGTTTATGCTTGAGCAAGCCTTACCTGCAGACGTAGAGTTTTTTGTAAATATTTCAAATGATGAATATGACACTATTGATGATGTTCCAAATGCAGTGCTGATACCTGCTTTTATAACAAGTGAGTTAAAACGGGCGATGTTTGTAGGCTTTTTCATATACTTACCGTTTATTGTTATAGATATGATAGTAGCAAGTACACTTATGTCAATGGGTATGATGATGCTTCCGCCGGCTATGATTTCACTGCCGTTTAAGGTTTTATTGTTTGTACTTGTTGACGGCTGGCAGTTAGTCATGGGCTCGATACTGCAAACGTTCTATTAATTTTAATGCCGGAGGTATTTAACAGTGTTGATAACAGAAGGTGATGTAATAGGCTTATTAACGCAAGCTATCACAACAGTTATATTATGCGCTGCACCAATGCTGATTGTTGCTATGGTTGTTGGACTACTTGTTTCGATATTCCAGGCAACAACACAGATAAATGAACAAACTCTTGCATTTGTGCCTAAAATTGTTTGTGTTCTGCTCACATTATTGCTCTTTGCAGGATATATATTCAGCATGGTAGGTGGTTTTGTAACACGTTTGTTTGAATCAATAAACACTATTTCGGTTTCGTAAAAGAATGGATAAAACATGACAGAAACAGCAGTTGCTATAATGGAGAATGCAGATTATTTCCTCTTGTTATCACTGCGCGCAGGCGGTCTTATCATAGCATCACCAATTTTCGGCAGAGTTAATATCCCCTTAATTGCAAAGCTTGGACTTGTTTTAGCACTTAGTTACTTATTTTTCTTAGTTTTTCCACCAACTGTAATGATTCAATACACAACACTTTTTGGTTTTATGATTTTATGTGCAGGCGAATTACTCTTAGGAATGGCACTTGCGTTTGTAACAAACATTTTCTTTTCACTCACAGCGTTTACCGCAGGACAGCTAATTGACATGCAGATTGGTTTTGGTATCGTAAACGTTTTTGATATTCAAAACAACACCCAAGTACCGATGATGGGTAATGTCCTCAATATTATGCTCCTTATAATGTTTTTCTTAGTAAACGGGCATTTACGGCTCATAGAAATGGTATATCTTACGTTTGAACGAATGCCTGTCGGCACATTAGTAATGTCACCCGCTGTTGGAATAACTGCACTTGAGATATTTACCCGCGCGTTTATGCTTGGAGTTATGATGGCACTACCAATAATAGCATCAGGATTAACACTCGAAATAGCATTTGGAATGATGATGCGAGCAGTTCCGCAAATACACATGTTTATTGTTGGAATACCAATGAAAATGTTAGTAGGTGTCATGATTTTTGCAGTAACACTTCCGGTTTTTGTAGGATTTAGCGAAACAATATTTATTCATTTGTTTGAGGGTATAGAGCAAATGTTCGCGGACTTTATAACGTGACAAAGGTATAATTAACAATGAGTCAAGGTGGAGAAAAAACAGAAAAGGCAACGGCGAAAAAGCGAAGAGACGCCCGCAAAAAAGGACAAGTCCTTCGCAGCACTGAGGTTAACACCACATTTTGCGCAATCGTTATGTTCGGACTTTTGTTTATGATATGGCCCTGGTATGTTGAACAAATGATGGGAGTATTCATAACATTTCTAAACCCCTCGTCAATCATGCAAGCAGCAGATGGTTTTTCCGCAAACTATGCCGCAGAAGTCCTCGGACGTGTAATGCTAAGTCTCTTTGGAACGATTTTCCCCGTATTAGCAGTAGCGGTATTAGCAGGAGTTTTGATAAATCTGGTACAAGTACGATTTTTGTTCACCACACAACCTCTAAAGGTAAAGTTTGATAAATTAAACCCTGTAAATGGCTTTAAACAAATGTTTTCACCGAGAAAACTCGTAGACCTTGTAAAAAACCTCGCAAAAGTAATAATGGTAGGTTATATCGCATACACAGATTATTTTGATTTGTTAGAAAAGTTCACAGGTTATGTGGGAATGGATGTCCATGTATCATTTATAGACATAATGCAAACAGCGTTTTTAATGGCACTCAAAATGTGTATCGTAATGGTTTTCATATCAATAGCAGACTTTCTCTATCAATATTGGAAGTATGAAAAAGACCTTAGAATGACCAAGCAGGAAATCAAAGACGAATTTAAGATGATGGAAGGTGACCCTAAGATAAAGGGTAAAATAAGGCAAAAGCAACTCCAAATGAGTGCAATGCGAATGATGAGTAAGGTACCCGAGGCTGACGTTGTTATCACAAACCCAACACACTACGCAGTAGCGTTAAAATATGAGGAAGCTACAAGCACCGCACCGATGGTTATAGCAAAAGGGCAGGATTATATAGCTCGAAAAATAAGAGAGGTCGCGATTGAAAATGATATACAAATTGTTGAGAACCCACCGCTTGCACAATCTCTCTTCGCAATGTGTGAAGTGGACGACGAAATCCCGGAGGAGCTTTATCAGGCAGTAGCAGATATTCTTGTGTTTGTATACAAGCAGAAGGGCAAAGTACGGTAGGAGAAGAGTATTAGAAT
>JAITFS010000093.1 GCA_031281195.1 Oscillospiraceae bacterium | reverse complement strand
GAGAGGGGGAGGATAAATGGAAAAAGAGCTCGTTCGCTTGTCGAAGTGTTCGATGGCGTTTGACGGTGATGTTGTATTAGAAAACATTGATCTGTGCGTAAAAGATAAAGAGTTCCTCACACTATTGGGTCCGAGTGGTTGCGGTAAAACGACAACTTTACGGATTATCGGTGGATTTCTAAAACCCGACTCGGGAGATGTCTACTTTGATGGAGTGAGGATTAATGATGTTCCACCACATAAAAGGATGGTGAACACAATATTTCAAAAATATGCTCTGTTCACTCACTTAAATGTGTTTGAAAATGTAGCATTTGGGCTTCGTGTGCAAAAACATGAGGGTAAAAAGCTTGATAAATATGAAATATCATCTCGTGTTATAAAAATGCTTGAAGTTGTAAGCCTTAAAGGTTTTGAAAAACGTGATGTTTCGTTATTGTCAGGGGGGCAGCAGCAACGTGTTGCAATAGCTCGTGCGCTTGTAAATCATCCAAAGGTTTTATTACTTGATGAACCGCTTGGTGCGCTTGATATGCGTTTACGTAAGGATATGCAAAATGAGCTTAAACAAATACAGCAAGCTACAGGTATAACGTTTATTTATGTTACACATGATCAAGAGGAAGCACTTGCAATGTCTGATACGGTAATTGTTATGGAGGGTGGTGCTATTCAACAAATTGGCACACCGGAAGATATATACAATGAACCAAAAAATGCTTTTGTTGCTGATTTTATTGGTGAAAGTAACATTGTTGACGGTGTTATGCTGTCAGATGGTGTTGTTGAGATATTCGGTAGAAAGTTTAAGTGCCTTGATAGTGGTTTTGAACATAAAGAACCGGTTGACGTTGTTATACGCCCTGAGGATGTTGATATTGTTTCACCGGATAAAGGTAAGCTTATTGGTACTGTTACGAGTGTAACCTTTCGTGGTGTTTTATATGATATTATTGTAGATTTTCATGGATTTAAGTGGTTAATTCAAACTACTGATTTATGTCCTGTTGGAAAAGAAATTGGTATAAAAATTGATCCCGACGGTATTCATATTATGAAAAAGAGCCGTTTTTCAGGTATGTATGGGGATTATAGCTCATATAGTGCAGAATACGACGATATAAGCGATGCCGAGTATGAGTATGAAACAGAAGATGAGGAAGAACATTGAGAGCAAAGAGTTTTTCAATTCCATATATAATTTGGATGGCACTATTTGTTATAGCTCCGATTGTTCTTGTAATAATCTATGCTTTTACAAATATAAGCGGAGATATTACTCTTCGCAATTTTGCAACAATGGGGAGTTTTACACCGGTTTTTGTACGTTCATTTTGGCTTGCTTTTGTATCAACCGTGATATGCATTACCATTGGTTATCCACTGGCATACATACTCTCACGAGAAGGTTTACGAATGCAACGATTGATGATAATGCTAATTATGCTGCCTATGTGGATGAACTTTTTGCTTCGTACTTATGCGTGGATGTCAATACTTGAAAACACAGGGTTACTCAACCGTTTTTTATCATTTATTGGACTTCCAACACTGAGCATAATAAATACGCCTACTGCTATTGTTATAGGAATGGTATATAATTTTCTGCCATTTATGATTTTACCAATATATTCTGTTATAGTTAAGATTGACAGAAGTCTTTATGATGCCGCACAAGACCTTGGAGCCGGTACATTTTCGGTGTTTCGCCGATTAGTTTTGCCAATGAGTTTACCGGGGGTATTGTCGGGTATTATGATGGTTTTTGTCCCGGCAGTTTCTACATTTGTTATTCCACAGCTTTTAGGTGGTGGATTAACAATGCTACTTGGTGATTTAATTGAAATACAATTTCTCGGCACAGCGTATAATCCACATTTAGGGTCGGCGGTTGCACTGGTTATGATGGTTGTGGTTATATTATTTATGTATGTGATGAACAAGTTTGGACAAGGTGAAGAAAGGGCGGTAGGTCTGTGAAAAGAAAACCGGGTATAATTGGTCGCAGTTATATAGCCTTAATTATGTTCTTTTTGTATGCACCAATTTTTGTGCTTATAACTTTTTCTTTTAACAGTACAGCAAGCCGTACTGTATGGACAGGTTTTACTTTGAATTGGTATAGCTCACTTTTCCAGGATGCCTTGACATTAAATGCACTTTATACAACAATAATTGTTGCTTTGCTATCATCAGTGATAGCCACATTTGCAGGAACACTTGCCGCTGTAGGGTTTCATAGTATGCGCAGCAAGTGGCGAACACCACTTATGCATATAAACAATATTCCTATGATGAATGCGGATATTGTAACAGGTGTTTCACTTAGTTTGCTTTTTATTTCTTTAGGAACTGTGTTGAGATTTAATCTGGGGTTTGGTACATTACTTATAGCTCATATTGTTTTTAACATACCGTATGTTGTTCTTTCAATAATGCCAAAGCTTAGGCAACTCGACAGAAATTTGATTGATGCAGCAATGGATTTAGGTTGCACATGGACAAAAGCGTTTAGAAAAGTTATAATACCCGAGATAATGCCGGGTGTAATAAATGGTTTAATCATAGCGTTTACTCTTTCAATAGATGATTTTGTGATAAGCTACTTTACAGCAGGTGGAAATGTAACGACTTTACCAATGAGAATATTCGCAATGACAAAAAGAAGAATCAGCCCTGAAATCAATGCATTATCAACGATATTATTTCTTACGGTTTTAATACT
>JAITFS010000082.1 GCA_031281195.1 Oscillospiraceae bacterium | reverse complement strand
GTATTAGCACACGAGGTCGGGCATATTGCTTGCCGACATGTTTTGTATCACACAATGGCAGATATGATAATTGAAGGTGGTGATGCTATTTTAGGGTTAGGTATTCTATCGTTACCAATCCAGTTAGCGTTTTTTCACTGGAAAAGATGCGGCGAATATTCATGTGACCGCGCAGCAGCATTATATATGAAAAACAGTGATGCTGTCGTTGATGTAATGCTCCGCTTGGCTGGTGGCACTGAGGGCTGGGCGGATAAAATTGATGCAGAACTATATTTAAAGCAAGCAGACGATTATTTAGAACTGATTGGTACATCAGTCTGGAACAGAACCTTACAATATCTGGCACTTATGAATCGTACACATCCGTTTTTAGCTGTAAGAGCCGCTGAAATAAAGAAATGGAGCGAAAGCGATCAGTTTAAACGAATAATCGACTTTGCTGAAGGAAAACAAGGTGATAATTGCCATTTTTGCAGAGAACCCCAAAAAGGTGATTGGAAATTCTGCCGCAGATGCGGACAAAAAAGATAAAAGGAGAAGTTTTAATGAGAAAATTATTTGATGAAGAAAATGATCTGCTACTATTGGACGAAATTGTTTTTGATAGTCCAAGTTTTCAAGCATTATTAGATGGTCATGTAGTGGTTGATGATGAAATCATACTTCAAGCTAATCGTGTAATCGAGTTATTTAAAGAGATTGACAAGCAATTAAAACCTAAAGATAAGGAATTAGTCGTAAGTACAATTTGTGAGTTAGCTGTTCTTTATGAAATTAACGCATTAAAAGGAGGTTCATTATAATGGCATTTAATTCTACAAGATTTGTTCCAACATTACTAACAGACTTTAGTGATGTTGCATCAACAGTTCAAATGTATTTCCAAGGAAAAGGTTATACGGTTGAAGTAACAGAAAGTTCTTATGGTTGTTTTATTAGCTTAACAAAAGGAGGTATGTTCAAGTCAGTTCTTGGAATGAAAACCTCACTTAACATTGACATCAAAAAGATAAATAGTGGAGTTTCAATTGATGCTAAGGTAGGAATTTTAGGTCAACAATTAATACCATCGTTAGTTTTTATGTTTGTAGCATGGCCTGTTATGCTTACTCAGATTTCCGGCTTGGTACAGCAGGCAAAGTTAGATAATGAAGCATTAGACGTTATTGAAAATGCCATACGTGCTATAGAAAATGGTTCAAGCTCGGGTGTTGGAAATTCTAGACAATTTTGCACTCAATGCGGAGCAGATATAACTGCCGGTTCTGCCTTTTGCTCAGCCTGTGGAGAAAAGCAATGATATAATTTCGGAGGGAAAAATGAAAAGAAGATTATTAACATTAACAGTAGCAATATTTATGATATTAGCACTAGTGCCAATATTCACAATGGTATCCGCTGAAACAGAAAAAATCACAGAGGTATTCATTAACTTTGAGGATGGTACGACAGGCGGTTTTCAAGGTGAGAGCGTAAAAATAACTCACACTGATGAAGAGTCACATTCCGGTAATTACTCATTATTTATTTCAAATAAAAACAATTATTGGGATGGAGCATGGGTTCAAGTTGCTCAGTTTATACGACCCGACACATGGTACAGAGCAACTTTTTGGATTAAAATGAAAACCCCGGAGCCTGCAGATATAACCATAGTGTTAATCATGCCCGGTCAGGAATATTATGTCGGTATGCTTCAGTATAGCATTGAGGATAAACAAAGAACGATTTCAAGCAGCGATGGGTGGATGAGAATTTCAGCAGGTCTTTACATGGATTCAACCATTTATGATTTAAGTGATGTGAAACTGCTTGTTTATACTGAAAATGAGTCTGATGAATATTATATTGATGATGTTTCATTTGAAATAAGTTCAATTGACCAAAATCTAAGAGACCTTTTAAGAATGCCATCATTGTGGGAAGCATATGAAAATTATTTTATGATGGGTACAGGCACAATGCCACACCCATTCGATAATAAGTTAATGTTAGCGGTCTACAAACGTCATTTTAACTTACTGGAAATTGGCGGTTTAGGAGGAAGTGCCCATATTTCTCCTTCACAAGGAGTTTATGAATATCCTGAAGCAGATTACTTCTGGGGGCATTTTGGAAACGAAGATTTTATTTATCATACAATTACCTTGGTTACAAAAAATGACTTAGCACAATGGCTTGTCAGAAATCCTGATGGTACCTCTGTTACACGAGCGCAAGCAATAAGTAATATGGAAGAATATATAACTAATGTTGCTGGTGACTGGGCGGGTCGAATAAAATACTGGGATGTCGTAAACGAAGCATTTAAAAGCCAACCTGATGCCGATGGTAATATGTTTTTTCGTTATGAAGGAAATAGATATACTAACGCGTGGTATTTGGCATTTGAAAACGGAGCGGATAGGAGCAAGGGTGAAAGCGGTGCAGACCATATAGAGTATGCTTTTCGCTTTGCCCGCGTGGCTGACCCGAGTGCAGTATTATTTCTCAATGACAATATTATCGATGCCTTTAATGCAGGCTTTATTGCTGATTACGTTAAAAATGTCAACGACAAATGGCTTGCCGAAGGAAATGATCGTTTATTGATTGAAGGAATAGGTATTCAATCACATCTTGGAATAGACTCAATTGATTTTGATAAATACGACCAAATGTTGGAAATATTTTCGAGTATTGGTGTACAAGTCTCTATATCAGAATTTGATATATATATTTTTGGACCCGGCACAACAGGTGAGTTTATTCATGAACTGGAAGAGATACAAGCCGAGTTACACGCTAAGCTTTTTATGTTGTTTAAAAAATATTCAGAAAGCATCACTTTTGTGAAATTCGGTGGGTTTGATGATGGAAATTCATGGCTTGACGCTATATCAGGTGATGATTCAAGTGATGAAGCAGCATATTTACTGGTTTCTAAGTGGCCACAATATGCACATTTGTTTAACGACGACTTCACTCCTAAACTCGCATACTTCGCTGTTATTGACCCGGAAGGATACCTCGCAGGAAATTATGATACCGAAGAAAAACGGAATGCGTGGCTCGCAGCTAATATGCTACCCGAGCCTGACCCAACACCAGCACCTACACCAAATGATGACCCACAAACACCACAAGACCCAACCTCAACCTCGACTGCAACCCCCGATCCGAATGCCATACCACTACAAGATGACCCTGTGGTAGAGAAATCAGGCAACATAGTACTATGGATAACCATAGGAGTAGGTGGCACGCTGGCAATCGCTGTGGTTGTGGTGTTGATTATTAAGAAAAAGCAGTAGGTGGATTCTTGTTATGACACTAAATCAACCTACTCAAACAAGTCAGAATGTGAACCTGTGCGAGA
>JAITFS010000025.1 GCA_031281195.1 Oscillospiraceae bacterium | reverse complement strand
GCATTTTTGTTGATATTCATAGGGTATGAATTCCTTACCAGCTCTATTGAGAGGTTTCAAAACCAAGATGGTGTTGTTTATGGCACATTGGCTCTTGTTATAACTGTAATATCAATACTAGGAAAAGAGGCAATGGCTCAATTTGCTTTTCATCTTGGTAGAAAGCATGATAATCCTGTAATTTCTGCGGATGGCTGGCATCATCGCACTGACTCTTTGTCTTCTGTTGTTGTTTTGATTGGTATTATTATTGTTAGATTTTTCCCTGATTTTTGGTGGATGGATAGTGTGCTTGGAATGTTCTGTGCTCTTGCAATTTTCTATGCTGCTTTTGAGATTATGAAAGTAGCCATAAAAAGAATATTAGGTGAGCAACCAAGTGCTGAGTTTTTAGAAAAACTAAACGTAGAGGTAAACAAGGTTTATGGTAGTGATTTAAAAATGCACCATGTACATCTTCATAACTATATTACGCAAAAAGAGCTGACCTTACACATTCGTTTACAAAAAGATATGACAATAGAAGAGGGTCATGTCATAGCCTCAAAGATAGAGCAAGCTGTAAAAGATAACTTTGATATGATTGCAACAATCCACGTAGAGCCGCTGAAGTGAATGAACCAACTGACCCACGTGTTCATGGAAAACCACTAATCGGCAGACTCTTAGGTTACTGGAGATATGAAATAGGCAAATATCGTCTTATATGTGATATACAAGACAATATTTGCCGGATTGTTGATATCAAAGCAGGTCACAGGTGTGGGGTTTATAGGTAGGTTGAGTGTTTAACCTAGTTATTTTTCAATTGCTAAATATAGAAAACTCAAATAAAAGCTGATAATAACCATGATTAAATAAATTGTTTATTAGTGTAATACGAGCATTATATTTTATAGAAAATATGTTTAATATTCGTCTGCTACTGCATATAATATAGTATCCCATATAGCATATTTATCATGTTGTTTGATATATAATCTGTATTCTGGAAAGTTTTCATGTATCCATTCAGGAATATCTAACATATCTTCATCACTATGGTAAATTGATATAACAAGTTTTGGTAGATTGTTTTTTATAGTTTCTTTTGCACCTATTAACGCTTTTAACTCAAACCCTTCAACATCCATTTTTAGTAATGTGCAGCTTTTACATTCCGAGCAATCATCAATACGCTTAACAGGAACTAGGTAATAAAATTCATAAGATTTTTCTTCCGATAGTGTAATAGCTGAAGAATTACCTTTGCTTATATCAAAATGCAAGTGTTCATTTCTATCACCAACAGCAGCTTTAATTATTACTACATTTTTATTTTTTTCTAATTCTTTATAATTTTTAAAGTTAGGTTCAAAAGCAATAATTCTATAACTATTTTCTCCTTTGTATTTTTGCATAATTCTCTTAAATGCCCTAATTGTATCACCTATATAAGCACCGCAGTCAACAAACACCTCATTATTACCGTAATTAAAATAGTTATTATCAAAATAAGTATCACTTTGATAACACTGTGGAAAATCATCTGTATTGCTATAGCATCGAAAAGTTATCATCTTTTTATAGCATTCTTTTGAATCCTCATCATATAATGTCGATAATATTTTATTAACTCTATCAATATTTTTTGTGTAGTATTCTCTGCTCTTTATCATTTGCTCTGTTGGGAAATTCTCATTTTTAATAGCTTTTTTATAGTTATTGTCACGTTTATTTGCAACATAACTACCCAATTTATTAATTAATACAAATCTGCGAAGAAATTTTCTGTATATAAATGAGTTATGATAAGTATGTGATATTGCTTCCCATACACTATCTATAAAGTTCATCGTTCTAAAACTCCTATAAGTTTCAGAAACGAAAATGCTGTGTATGAATACCCAATACACAGCATATTACACCAAAATGACCATTTATCTTGATTTGCAAAAACAAATACAATATAATTAGATTACGGCGTAGACATCTATTGCTTGTGTGGTATTGCACACTTGCAGGGCGGGGAGTGTTAGTATCACTCTCCGTCTGCCGTTAGAAAACTAACGAACATTTTCGTTTCCTGTAACCCGATTATACAATAGACAACAATAAAACGCAAGAACTTTCTCAAGATTTGTAATTTCTTAAAATATGATAAGGTTTATTGATACGGTACTTGTTCTTCGCTGACACATAAAATACTCTTTGGTTGTAAGGTTAGTTCATATCCTAATGCGTCAGCATATATCATAAGATTTTTCAAGCTTGGGCTTATTTCTGTGTTCGCTTCTATTCTACTAATAACTTGTTGTGTAAGCCCTGTAGATTCTTTAATTTGGTTTTGTGTTAAATTATGATGTTTTCGAACTTCCACTAATTTACGTCGTAATTTACACTCTGCATCAAACTGATCAATAGTTGTTCTAACTTTAGAATCATTATTGTAAGCTTTTTCCAGTTCAACGGTTTCTTCATTTAACACTGTTTCTGTTACTTCAATAAATGGCAAGATAAACCCCTCTTTCGGTAATGACTTTAAATATTCTTTTATAAGATTTTTTCCTGATATAGTATGATAATCATATATTTTCAATTTTAATATCACCTTATATTTGTATACTCCAACAATACATCATTCGTGATGTATTGTCAATCTTTTTTGTTTTTTGCTTTCTCATGATTTGTAATATCTGTATGTTAATTAACTTGGGAATGTGTGTCTTATTTACTATCTATAGAGTAAACTTTGCTACAGCTCAACTCTTTTGATGGTTTATATGAACTAGTTTCAGAAAAATAAATTTTATCATTATTGCTATCTATAAAATAGTTAAAATATTCTAACACGTTTAAACCTAGAATATTATCTGATATTGTAACATAAGGTATAGCAACTTTTACATCTTCAAGTCTTTTTCCACCTAACAGCATACCAGGTATTTCAATAAAATCACCTTCACAATGTGAATCTGCAAATCCTGTCAATGGAATTTTTCTTTGAATAGGAGTTATTTTGTCGAACCCAAATATACTAGCTGTTTTTTGCGTAAGCACTGTTAAGTAAGCACCTGTGTCAAAAATAAAATCGACAGTATCGTTAGAATAACTATTTTTATCAAAAAATATAGGTACTCTTATGTGACGATGACCATCTGGTTTATATAGATAATCTAATGCAGAATTATAAGAAATACTTATACTGTTAGGCATTTGCTTCACCTAAAATGCGTAAAGAAGATATAAACCCTGTATTGTGGCATAATGATATTCCAACACGTTCTGCATACTTATCTGTTTTGTACTTATCGTAAATACCATCTTCAACACCGTCATAAGGTACTAATCCGACAACAACAGGATATCCTTCAATGATAGATCCTGTCTCTGATAATTTTGCTTTTACCACATAAACCCAATACCCATCATACTTTTTCTCAATTTCATTTTCTGATAATGGTTTTTTATGGGTTACTAATTTATATGTTTTTTTCATAATGCTTTCACCTTCTTTGTGTATCTTTGATTATATATAAATTATTGAGAGAAGTAAAGAAAAACGCTTGGGAAAATATACCACGAACCTTGAACTTCTTATTTGCATATACGGTTGCTCTTTGTAATTTTTGCTGAATAAATTACTATAGCTGTAAGCAAAAGACCTGAAACAATAATTATTCCTACAGCTTCTTCTTTAGTTCAAACAATAAGCCTAGTGCTTCTATTGGGGTGAGCGTGTTTAGGTCGGTGTTTTTTAGTGTTTCTGCGACTTCAAGACTGTTTATGTCTGAGAGTGAGATTTGATTAAGGTTATTGTTGTTTGTGGAAATAGATGCCTGTAATGAAGAAGATATATCAATATCACCTTTCCCCTGCTCCAACTCTGCCAGTACAACTTTGGCACGTTTTATTACACTTTCCGGTACACCTGCCAGATTTGCTACCTCTATGCCGTAGCTGTCATCAGCACCACCGGGTACGATTTTTCTCAAAAATATAATGTCATCACCGCGTTTTTTGGCAGTTATATTAAAGTTTCTTACTCCTTCCAGTACATTTTCAAGCACTGTCAGCTCGTGATAATGTGTAGCGAACATGGTTTTTGCACCGAGCTTACGTTTATCATCAACATATTCTAAGACTGCTTTTGCTACAGACATACCGTCGTATGTTGAAGTACCACGCCCGATTTCGTCCAAAATGAGAAGACTTGAACGTGTTGCATTGGCAAGAATGTCTGCAACCTCTGTCATTTCAACCATAAATGTTGACTTCCCTGCAGTTAAATCGTCCGATGCGCCTATGCGTGTAAAAACTCGGTCAACAATACCAATACGAGCAGAGCGTGCAGGTACAAACGAACCCATTTGTGCCATGAGAACGATTAGCGCTGTTTGCCGCATATATGTTGATTTACCGGACATGTTCGGGCCTGTGATAATTGCCGTCCTTGATGATTCGCTATCAAGATAAGTGTC
>JAITFS010000020.1 GCA_031281195.1 Oscillospiraceae bacterium | reverse complement strand
TGTTTGCCTGTATAAAACGGATGGCACTTTGAGCAAATCTCAATTTTTATATCCTTGCTCGTGCTGCCGGTTTCAATAATCTCACCACATGCACACTTTATAACAGTCTGATGATAATTTGGATGTATACCTTCTTTCATTGGAAAAACCTCTTTTTAATTTTGTACAAAGTGTATGATAGCACAGACGGAAAGATAATGCAAATGTTTTTTATCTACCACCGGTGATTGCATCTTCAGCTTCTCTCCGCAGCTGAGCTTCACCCAAGGAAAATTCGACCCACTCATCATAACCAAACGCAATTGCATTAGTTATCATCTGTCTGACAATATTATCAAACTCCTCATCAGAGTTTGCATAGATTGCATTCCATGAACCCTCTTTGATAACCTCTCTCACAGCTTCAATGGTCATTTCAAACACCATATCTGTCGCTGTTTGAGTATAAGCTGAAGCTATAGCAACAGACTTTTTACCCATTGATGTAAACCAGTCATCAGGTCTGTTATAACCTGTCCAATCACGCCACTCCTGCTCAATAGCAGACGGAACGATAGCAAGTAATGTGCTATCCCATGTTTCATAGTTAAATGAGTTACCTGACGGTGAATCCGGGTTGATAGCATCTCTTGCCCATGTCACATTATTGTGTTGAAACTCTCCATTTTTATAAGAACCTTCATAGTTTCTATATTGAATAATTGTGTCACTGTCACTTTGTGTTGCAAGACCTAACTCTGTCATATATGGTTCGCCATCATCATCATAATCCCATGTTACACCTAGTGGCCCATACATGTAGGACAAAACACCTTCCGGAGTTGAAAACCAGTTGATGATTTCCATTGCAAGCTCCGGGTAATTAGAGTTGGCACCAATTGTCCAAACACGGTTTTTACCAAAAACGCTAAGCCCGTCAGCCAGATTCATTTGATCCTGTGCAACAACAGGCATCATGATTTTTCCTTCTTCTTCATGCTTGTCAGTGTTAAAATTGTCTGCAATCCATGCGAAAATATTAAACATTGCTTCGCCGTTTTTATACTTCTCAACGACATTATCCCAACTCTGTGTCATAGAGTCCGGGTCGTACAATCCCATCTGATGTAAGGTATTATAAAACTTCAAGGCTCTGAGATACCAACCGCCTTCTTCTAATGCACCTTGCCATTCTCGTGTTTGAGTGCAATATAGTCCAACTTGAAACTCTTCCCAACCATAAAGAGCTGATGTTGATTTTACCATCATAACCATATCACCATCCCAATCAGGGAATGACGATACACCCCATGTTTTGGTACCAACACTGGATATTGGCTCAAGTGCAACCATATCGGCAATTACAGGAATAAAATCCTCAAGCGTATTAATTACAGGATAACCAAGCTGTTGATACAGGTCAAAACGTAATTGTGGATAGTAATAAAACGCAGCATGGTCATCAGAGCTTCCTGCGATTTCATGTCCAAAACCATGAAGAGTGCCTGTGATACTTTTATTCTTTTCCAGTGCAAATGGAAAATACTCTGCAATGTCCTGTCCAAAATCAGCGAGTAAATCATCCTCTTCCCAATCAAAGAGAAGTCCTGCTGCAGATGCATTTCGATACTCTCTGGCATCATTACCAAACAAAACAATGTCACCTAAGAAACCTGACTCCATTCGTGATTGGAATGTACCATCAGCAGCGTCATTTATTATCGTAACTCTGACATTAAACTTATCCAGTAAAATCTCGGCACCCCAGCCTATCATTTCTCCGGAGTAGTTTGCAAGCTGCGAATAAATGACTAAATCAATTACCTCTCCTCTGCCACCACCACATGATGCTACTATTGGTAATAGCATACATAGTATCAGTAGTGTTACTAAAATCCTCTTTAATTTCATTATTATACCTCCTGTTATTTTTTCTGTTACTTAGTTTAATATTCTCTACTTTCTACTTTCTACTCTCTCGTCATTATTAATTATTAATTTCCTATCCCTTAACAGCACCAAGCATGAGACCTTTTTGGAAATAGCGTTGCATAAACGGATATACCATAAGTATTGGAATTATTGTCACCATTGCAACAGTTATGCGTAAAACACGTATGCTGAGTGCTGCTTCAATCGCCGCTTCATCTACACTGCCACCTTGCATCAAGTTACCAAGATTTGAAGATGTATCAAGATATATCCATAACTTATGTTGCAGGGTGTGAAGACTCGGTGTATCTTGCATGAGTATCATTGAGTCAATAAATGCATTCCAGTGACCAACAGCACCAAAAACAGCAATAGTTGCCAAAATTGGTTTACAAAGCGGAAGTATAATAGAGCTAAATACTGTAAAATATCCTGCACCGTCAATAAACGCACTTTCCTCAAGCTCCTTTGGAAGCGATTCAATATACGTTTTAACTAAGATAATATTAAATGGTTGCACAAGAGAAGGAATAATATATCCCCAAAAGTTATTCGTTAACCCAAGCATCATAATATTCAAATACCAGGGGATTAAGCCTGCGTTAAAATACATCGTGATGATGATGAAGCGATAAACATACTTACGTCCCAACATTTTATTTTGAGTGACAAGATAACCAACAAGAGCAGAAGACAGCACCATAGTTGATGTGCCAATAACTGTGCGATAAATTGATATCTTAGTTGCATTAAATAAATCGCTGACATTAAGTAGTGCTATATAGTTGTCAAAATGTATACCTTGTGGAAATAGGTTGATTTGACCTGCTGTAACAAGAGCATTGTCGCTGATTGTATTGATGAAAAGATAATAAATCGGGAATGCACACATAAGTGTGAAAATCACAAAGAAAGACCCTGTTATTGCTGAAAAAACCCTATCTCCAAATGTTCTTTTTAAATATGTCGGCATGTTTTCTCCCCTAAGCTCTACTCTCTACTCTCTAAATTATCGTTTCGCCACGAACCCACTTAGAAACTTTATTTGCACTAAATAGTAACACAACACTAATAACTGACTTTAACATCCCAATAAGCGTTGCTACCGGAATATTACTACTTGCTCCTAAACCTAAGTTAAATATATATAAATCCAAAACCTCAATTTGACTTCGAGTAGCATGATTTTCAAAAACAAGGTACTGTTCAAGACCGTTTGATAGTATATTTGCTATTGAAAGTAAGAGTAATACAAAATACGTCGGCAAAAGCCCCGGTACTGTTATATGCCACATTTTTTTGTATCGCCCTGCCCCGTCAACCATTGCCGCTTCATAAAGCTGCGGGTCAATACTTGATATACTGGCAAGATATATAATCGCACCCCAGCCAAGACCCTTCCATGTTCCCCACGCCCACATCTTTATCCACATATTGTTTCCATCCATAAGGAAGTTTGTACCTTCTTCTTGAATACCTAGTGATATAAGCATCCAGTTGAAGAAACCATTTGTTGAAAAGATTGCAAACGCAACGCTGAATACAAGCACCCAGCTTATGTAGTTTGGTATTGTAGTTAGTGTTTGAACTGTTCGCTTAAAAGGATTACTCTTTAACTCTGATAAAAAGATTGCAAACATTATTGGTAACCATGATGTAGCAATTCCAATACCACTAAGAGCAAATGTATTTGTCATAACTCGTACAATATTGCTGCGAATCGCAGGATTATTAACTAGCACACTGAACCATTGCCAGCCGACAAAGTTATCTTGTGTGAGAGCGAATCCGGCTTCGTAGTTAAAAAATGCAAATCGCCAACCCCAAAGCGGTAAATACGAAAAAAGAACAACAAACACAAGAAACGGCAATATCATTAAAAATAAACGATATTTAGGTGCTAAATTATATGTATCGTCTTCTTGTTCTTTAGTGACATAAAAGTAACCTGTGGTGCTTGTTGGGTCGTCAATTCTAATTTCCGCTTCCGGTAATCGTTTTGGCAGTGCAAATCTCATCGCTACACTAAGTAAAATCGTTAGTACAAAAACAAATCCAAACACCCATATTCCAACAGGAAACAATGGTTGTATTCTTGTCGGGTTACTTGCATTTTCAAACATTCCTTGTGCAAAGAATAGTATTACAATCCCAATTATTCCGAGAAGCCCCGCTCCGGTAGAAAATAATAAACATAAACGGCGTAGCTTTGTGTTACCTAAGCTCATACAAAATGCGGCAGCTATAAGAACAATTGCAAGCATAGTCACTATTGCTCCGATGTAGGTAATAATAAGCGGTGCTTGTTCAATCCATCCTTGATTTAATGCTCGTATAAATCGTTCACCGATAGTTGAGTATGATAATGCACTGGTAAACAAGGATGCATTTCTATTCATCAGTTCACTAAGACGTGCAGGGTTAATCTCCGGCACAAATGCAGTCAGAAATGCAAGTGCCAAAAATACACGGAAAATAAGCATTAGGAAATTGGATTTTTTATATGTGCTTAACTTATATGGATCCATTTATACTCCTCGTACTCACCAACCGATTGTAAGGGAAATAACTTACAAGTGGCTGATATTTATTATGTTAAGGTGCGATATACTCAAATGTGACTGAGATTGTTTTGATTTGTGTTAATCTGTAATTTTCGAGGAATATCGGTGATGCATCTTCAATATTACCACCTAAAACTCTGGCTTCCTCAGGCACACTATCAACCCACTCATTGTATAAATTTACTCTGGTTGTAACAGGGTTATCATTTGTTGTGTAAGGAATACCTACATAAGTTGCTTGCTCACCGTTAATCAACAGCTCTACTATTTCCATATAATATCCCGGGAATAGTATCTCACCATTCATAATTCCAACAGCTGTGAATGCAAAACCATCTGCAAAACCATCCGCAGTTTCCGTAAAGTCAAGCGAAACAGTATAAGTACCCGGTCCGGTTACAAACTCGTCTGTTGGTACTACACCTCTTGTTATTCTCTCTGGACTAAATCTATCACCTACGCTGTATTGAACATTCCAATCACCGCTTGTAAACATAATCCAGGCAATAGCTTCATCTGCTTCAAGAACAAACTCTGGACGGTCTGCCGCTATCTGTAATGCCACAGCCATATTTGCACGGGCAGCTTCGACAATATCATCAGTTGTTAAATGCTTACGGGAATCAACGCTTCTGCTTTGGAAGAGTTCCAGTACCTCCGGTGGTACTATTGTTTGTGTATAGACTCTGTCAAATACAAGCCCGCGTCCGCCGAGGTTTTCTACCCAGCCTGTATCCCATAGCATTGGTACAAAGCCGTATAAATCACAGTTGTCAAGGAAATTCTTAAAGAAGAATAATCTGTCTTCACCAATATTATCAAGAACGCCCCATTCACCTAGAAAAACACCAATACCTTCATCAGTAAACTTTGATAGTAAACCTAACAGGCGATTCATTTCTTCAACTTCATTTAATCTTCCCCAGGTTTCTACACTTGCATTATCACCGCAATAACCCCAAGGTGTATAGTAATGTACAGAAAGTAAGAGTTTATTCTTCGGGTCGTTTGGTAACTTAAAGCTGTCATCCATTGTCATCATAATATCGGTGTTAAAACCTTTTGCTAACAAGAATCTTTCACTATTATTACCACCTGTACCACGCACAAGGTCTATGAAAACCTGCCCTAATTCGGTAAGTAATTCATAACGCTCAGCCATATTTAATGTTCCGCCGGTCGGACTAAAAGGTGTTCTGTCGTTAAAACGATTGCCCCATTCTTCGTTTGACGGCTCAAAAATTAAACGCAGGTCAATACCCTTATACTTATTTGCTATTTGTGTCCATCCTTGCGTAAAGATTTCCATAGCAAGCTCACGTTTTTCCATTTCGGGATGTCCAAACAGACTCCACCAACCGTGATCCCAATGCCAGTTAATTACAACAAACATGTCTTCATTAAGTGCGTAGTTAATAATCTCTCCAACACGGTCGAGATATGCTTCATTTATAGTAAAGTCACCATTTTCAAAGTCCATTGCATTTGTCCAGGCGACAGGTATTCGCAAAGTTTTAAAACCGGCTTCTCTCATACCGGTTACCATTGCTTGTGTTGTAATTGGGTTACCCCACATTGTTTCATATACCGAAGGGTCACGGTTTGGTATACGATTGCCGGAGTCACAAGCTTCCATTGTGTTGCCGAGGTTTATTCCATATCCCATCATTCGGGCAAGCTCAAGGGATGTAACATCCTTTAGAGGGTCGTTATTGCAGCCATTTAATAATACTAAGGATAAAACTATTGTAAGAATAATTGCTACGATTGATAATTTACGAGTTATTGACATATTTTAACCTCTTTTTTAGAGTTGCGGTGTTTATAACACCGCAACTCCATTTCTTAATTGCTTATGATTTTTTCTTTTTGATTATCACTACTACAACTACAGCTATGATAATAACTGCTGCTCCGGCAATGATTACAGGAACTAACCATTTGGGGAAATCGCTATCCTTGTCTCTGTCATCACTTGGACGTGGTGTATCAGGTACATCAGGTGCAGGAGCCGGTGTATCAGGCTCAACACCATCAGCCGGTACAGGAGCATCCTTCTCTAAGAATACCATTCTAATTTCGAGCTTTGAAAACTCGCCGATTCGTTGCGGGCCGCCTGCAATCGGTACTTCTTCACCGGCAGATTCTGCCCATGAGTTAGTAATTGATACTCTGAGGTTTCCACGCTCTTGTCCAACATGAACATAGTCTGCTTCAAAGCTGACATTTGCACCGTCTTTTGTAATCCAATATATATGTGCATCATAGAAGTTTGGATTCATTGCAACGTCCGTATCAACAGCAATTATATATGCTTCGCCGTCCCAATGTGCAAGGTCATGTCTGATTTTTTCATCACCCATGTCAATTCCTACTGTGAAAGGTACTCCAACATCAAAGTTTACTGCTTGATCTTCAAATGCCCACCAGTCAGATATATCAGGGCTTTCTTCATTACCCGGATGTGGTCTGTCAAGGAATACAAACACACCGCCAATATATGCTTTACCCGACATTATAAGATCAGGAGTATCTGCCGGTGGTGGCTCCGGTGGTTCACCAACATAGTTAATAATAAACTCAATTCTTAGTTTTTGGAACTCACCTAAATCCTCGGGGTCAAGTGGTTGTTCACTAATATCACCATTCCATTTATTTGTAATGGTTAATCTAAGTCCGGGTCCGCTGCCATTAATTGAGTCCATACCTTCTGCATTAATGAGAACATCACCCATTGATACTTCATTTCCATCAAGAGTAAATGATAGTATTTGAGCCATATCAGGGTCTGAGAAAATGGTCACGTCCTCGAATGGATTTGGTAGATTTGTTTCAATTGCTATGTAGTTACCGTCTCCAAAAGAAACATCTTCTTCAAAATCAATTTCGATAACGGCAGGTGTTCCAAGTACAAATCCTGTTGAACCTTTTGCTCCGAGATCCCAACCGTTAACCGGATCCATTTGAGCACCAAGTCTTGCTAAATAAACACCACGTACAATGAAGGTTACTTCAAGAGTTTCAAACTCTCCAAGTGTTGCAGGGGTAATTGGCATTAAATCATCGGGAATTGCTGACCAGAAGTTTGCAAGTGTAAGTCTAAGTCCGGGTCCGCTTCCGTCAATTGCATCCTTACCTTCTGCATTTAAGAAAACATCTCCCATTTCAACTTCATTACCATCAAGTTTTAATGAGAGAACCTCTGCCAGTACCGGATCGGGAAATGCATCCATTCCATCAAATGGGTTTGGTACGTTTGTTTCAATAGCAACATAGTTACCGTCACCAAATGATACTACTTCGCCAAAGTCAATGCTGATTGTTGCAGGTTCGTTTAGTCTAAATGTGGTCATGCCTTCGTCACCCAGATCCCAACCGTTAACCGGATCCATTTGAGCACCAAACCATGCTGTGTACTCCTCACTGGCCAGAGCTGATGGCCCAAACGGTATAAGCGTTAAGAGCATAAGCATTGCCAGCACTATGGGTAGTAATCTCTTTTTCATTAAAAATCCTCCATTAATAATGTTTTATGATACGTACTTTTTTGTTAGTACAAATCCAATGTAACATGCCAACGCATTATAGTCAAGCTTTATCGTCTTGGTTTTTTTACAGGTTTTTTTGTTCCTACAACAACTAATACAATTGCGGCAATTCCAAGCGCAACGATTAAGAAAAACCACCATGGAATACTCTCTTTATTATCATCAGTTGTTACATCAGCACCATTTGACGGGTCGTCCGTATTTGGTGGTGGTGTTACATCAGGGTTGTCCGGGGTATCAGGTGGTGGTGTTTCGGGCGGTTGTGTCGGAGGCGGTTCAATAACTACGGGGTAAAACCCTCTGAAAGTAAATTCCATCATCACTTCAAGCACAGAAAACTCAACAATAATATCCGGCAATACCACAGGTATATCATCAGCAAAAATGTCTGTTATTGATATTCTTACACCATTTTCATATCCAATTCGAATATTCTCATTATTAAATGGTATAGCTGCACCATCTACCAGGATTTGCGAAATACTTGCATCAAGCAGTGACCACATATTTTCAGCTAAATCAGTTTGAACAACTGTTAAAAATCCCCAATCAACAGAATCATGTTTTATTTTGTCACTACCCATATTAAGTGCTGCGGTAAATGGTATACCTATTTTTATAGGTACAGATTGGTCCTTAAACTCCATCATTCGAGCAGCAGAGGTTGGCGGAGACGAAAACGTTCCGCCTATCCATGCGTTTCCATCAACACTGCCAATTGTTGTGTACATTCTTATCTCTAATTTTGTAAAATGTCCTTGCTCCGGTAAGTCAACAGGTTGGTTTTCTATATTATTGTTATTTTTATCCCATAATGTAAGACGCATACCTCCGTCTATTCCTGCATTACTTAAATACGGAGCTTCTATCGGTACTTCCCTGCCGTCAAGCCTAAACATTGTGAACACACCAAGTCCTCCCGGAAATGGTATATTGGTATCAATAGCGGCTAAATCTCCAAATCTTACCGGTGAGTCAAACTCTATAATCATACTAACCGCTCTGCTTAAATCAAATGTAATATCAAACTCGCTTAAATCAGGTGTTTCACCTACAGTTGAGTTAAAGTCTGCATCAAGCTCTGCAATAAAGCTGGCTTTATACTCGCCCTCTGCTGATGCCGGCACTCCTACAGGTATGGTCAATATTAAAATAAATACTATCAGTATAGTCGCAGTAATCCTTCTCAATTTCTTATCCTCCAAAGTTATCCTAAGTTCTAAGTTTTATTGCCGTTCATAAAGGTTTAATATTTAGTGTTTTCTACCCGCTCAAAGGAACATCCATGTTCCTCTCGCGGCGCTCCGCATCCATGCTCCGCTTTACGAAAAGCATAAATATCAAACACTTTATTCACTTATCTCTACTCTCTACTCATTATTAACTATTAATTATTAATTCAATTATGCATTATGCATTTATTCACATTGTTTCAAACTTAATCCCCGGGGCTTCACCGTCAACTGTGAATTTTATTTCTCCGTTTTCGAGCTTTGCTGTTACAGTTGCACGCTTTTTGCCAAGCTTATCATGTAGGCTTATTGTACGGTTTGTGACATTATATGCACGAATGGTTACATTTTCGTGATAATCATACTCAACCTTGTCATCTCTACCCATTGCAAGCAGAGTATTTTCAGGTACAAACACAGGAATTGTGAGATAATCATACACTCCACGTAATAGTTTTCCACCTTGTACAACTTCTCCCGTAAAGAAGTTTGTAAACTTACCCTCAGGCAGATACACATCACAGTGTCCGTCATCATGGAAAACCGGTGCTACAAGTAAGCTGTCACCAAGCATATATTGCCTGTCAAGTGTGTAGCAAAGCGGGTCGTTTGGATATTCAAGCATCATTGGTCGCATGACAGGCACACCTGTCTCCGTTGCTTCAACCGCTTGTGCAAATAAATATGGCATCAGCGAATGTTTAACCTTTGTAAACTTACGGAGAACCTCGACAGATTCTTCATCATATAACCACGGCACTCTGTACGAGCCGCTGCCATGCAGGCGTGAGTGTGTAGAAAACAGCCCAAATGCTATCCAGCGTTTATACACATCCGCTGTTGCTACCGCTTCAAATCCTCCAATATCATGACTCCAAAACGCAAAACCGCCAAGTGCAAGCGATAAACCACCACGAATTGTCTCCGCCATTGCTGAGAATGTAGCTTCGCAGTCACCGCCCCAATGCACGGGGAATTGTTGTCCGCCTGTTGTTGCACTACGTGCGAACAATACAGCATTCCCTTTTCCTCTTTTCTTTTCAAGAAACTCAAATACATATTTATTATATATAAATGAATAGTAGTTATGCATTCTAAGTGGGTCAGAGCCGTCAAACCAGCTAATATTTTCAACAGGAATACGCTCACCAAAGTCAGTCTTAAAGCAGTCAACACCCATATCTACAAGTGCTTCCAGCTTGCTGATATACCAATCTGTTGCATCATGATTTGTAAAGTCAACAATTCCCATACCGGGCTGCCATCTATCCCACTGCCATGTTGTTCCGTCTGTTCTCTTGAGTAAATATCCTTTTTTACTTCCTTCATCAAATAGTGGTGATTTTTGTCC
>JAITFS010000152.1 GCA_031281195.1 Oscillospiraceae bacterium | reverse complement strand
CCGCAGATACGTACAATTTGGGACAGTGTACCAACACAACTTGCAAGAGAGAATAAAAAGTTTTCTCCGGGTATTATACGTAAAGGTTCTCGTTTGAGTGATTATGAAACATCTCTTAGATGGTTATTAGATTGCGGTTTATTGTACTATGTAAAACAAACTAAAAAACCCTCTCTACCGCTTGCAGGATATGAAACCAATGCATTTAAAATCTACATGCATGACGTAGGTTTGCTCGCAGCTAAAGCTAATCTTGACGCAAGCACTTTACTGGAGGGTAATCGTATCTTTGAAGAGTTTAAAGGAGCATTAACAGAGCAATATGTTATTCAAGAAATGATTTCAAAGGACATTAAACCCTACTATTGGGCAAGCGAAGGAAAAGCAGAGGTTGATATCATCTTTAAATATGGAATGAACGTTTACCCACTTGAAGTAAAAGCAGAAGAAAATCTTCAAAGCAAAAGCCTTAAAATATACAGTGAGAAGTATAATCCGCAAGTTTCCTACCGAACTTCAATGCGGAGCTATCGAGATGACGGTTGGCTCATAAATATACCACTTTATGCTATTGGCACTGACTTTTACGATTCTAGATTTATCCACATAGCGGGGCGAACACCAGTATCGATGATAACATCGAGATTATAGATACTGACACCACCGACATAATCAACACGAGCGGCATAATCACTAATAACGCCCGGCGACCGAAGCCACCACCAGCTAGCTTCTCCGTTAGAGTTAAGAGCAACTCTTGTTGAATTGTCTTCAAAGAATGTTAAAGCTTCATCAATACTCAGCAAGAAGATCTTATCTACTGTATCATTGCCACCGGGAGTTCCATTTTCCGGATTGTCGTTGTTTATAACATTTGTCTCTAGTATTCTGTTTTGTTCTACAAGACTGAAACTATTTAAGAACTCATTATTTAGGTAATTGCGAATAGAACTAAACTCCCATGTTATATCTCCACCATTAGTATGGTATGGTCTTCTTTCAATTACATCAATGCTTAAAATTAGTACAGTCGTACCACTTCTTTCAAGAACTAACCAATCATATCCACCGAATTCAATTGTGTCTGGTGAGTTTGAGTTAAATAAATTACACGCTCCCAGTCCTGCAATCATTACAATTGCTAATACTACTGCTACTAATTTTCTCATTTCTTTCTCTCTTTGTTGTTTATTTTCGGAAACGAAAAATGCCATGTACGTTAAGAACTATAAGTTCTCATACTGCAAACCATTCTGCTCGTTATAGAAGAACCGCAGGTTCTTTCTAACGCGAACGTAGTTCGCTATGTACACAGCACGTTATGTGCGTCACAATCGACTATTTTTTTAGTGCTTATTGATTAAATACACTGTTTACGTGTAGATACTAAAGTTTATCTTGCGAACCTTAGTATACCGTTGTAAAATAGTCTTCGTGGTATTTCGAAAAGAAATTGTGTACGTACTCTATTACGTATGCAGGGCGGGGAGTGTTCTTACCACTTCTCGCCTGCCGCCGACAAGTCGGCGAGGCACTTTCGTTTCCTTTTATTAGTATATATTATGATAAAATAATATGCAAGTGTTTTTTACATTTACTCTCTTGCACTCTCGATTAATTTAAAGCCGTATTTTTTTGCGGTAGCTTCTCCGCTCTTACGGTAATAGTCTGTTACTTGCGTGGGGGTCATGTCTTTTATTTTTTCATAAATCGCAAGACGGATTTGATTGACCTCTTGCTCAATAAGGTTAATCGTTTTCATCATCAACAACCTCAATTAGCGATATCTCCTTTTACTATACCACAAAACATAAATTTCTACATTTAATTTGTAAATACTCAAGTAAAATGATACAATACAATACAACAAAGGTGGTAATGTATGAATAGTATTGATAAAGTAAAATACTGGATTGATTTAGCTAAAGAGGATTTTGATGTAGCAAAATCATTATATAACAGCGGTAAGTACCTTTATTGTGGGTTTTTCTGTCATATTTCTGTCGAAAAAGCCTTAAAAGCCAGAATAGAAGCAATAGGATTAACACCTCTGAAAAGCCATAACCTAATTAAACTAGCAGAATTAGGAAGTCTTGAAGATATCATGACTTCTGAACAAACAGATTTATTGTATTTGTTAAACCCTTTGCAAATGGAGGCAAGGTATCCAACCTATAAACAACAACTTCAAGAGCTTTTAACATCTGATTATTGTAAAGACCTATTAAAGAGAACAGAGGAGTTGATTACATGGATAAAGAAACAGCTATAAATAATGCTACTGCTTATGCAAAAGAAGTGTGTAATATATTTAATCCATTTCTTATAATTATGTATGGTTCTTATGCAAATGGAAACGCACATCAAGACAGCGATATTGATGTAGCTGTGATTTTTGATGGATATACTGGTAATTGGCTTAAAGATTCATCGCAATTATGGAAGTTAACACGTAATATAAGCACAGATATTGAACCAATTTTACTTGACAAAACAAAAGACCCAAGCGGTTTTGTAGAGGAAATTATGAAAACTGGTGAAGTTCTGTATAGTGTAGTTACTAAATGATATGAATGTTCAAGATTATATGAAATTGCCTTACAATATAGTTATTCGTCATGTTACAGATGACAGCGGTTCTTATTATTTTGCAAAAGTTCAAGAGTTTGACGGTTGTATGAGTGATGGTGAAACAGTAGAAGATGCATATAATAACATATTTGAGGCTATGCAAGGTTGGATTGAAACAAAGCTAGAAGTCGGATTTAATGTACCTGTACCAACAGATAATCAATACAGTGGCAAGTTTGTTTTAAGACTACCAAAATCTCTACACAAATAAATGAAGAGTCTATAAATTAAAACTTATCACAAAAAGTGCAACCACTAATTGTTTGATTATAAAAAAAAGTGGTATGACATTTTGTAGTGTAGTTGTAAACTCAATGTTTCAGAAAAACAGAGAGTTTCATATCGAATCTCTCGATTTTTTGGGATGTTGTTTTTTGATTATTTCACCATTGATGTTTATGCAATTTTCTTGACACTATTACTTCTCTCTGTTACGATGAAGTTAGTAAAAAAGGAGCGATGATGAAAAAACTAAAACTATATCTTGATACTTCTGTTATAAGTCATTTGGATGCATTTGATACTCCTGAGAAACAATTTGATACGCTTGCTTTGTGGGATGATATTATTGCAGAGGTTTATGATGTTTATTTATCTTATATTGTCTTTGCAGAATTAGATCAATGTTCAGAAGAAAAGCAAGAGATACTAGAGCAATACCTTTCGCAAATCCAGTATAATGAGATTGAAGAAAGTGACGAGATAACCACTCTTGCAAATGAGTTCATAAAATTTGGTACATTAAAGCAAAAGAACTATGACGATGCACAACATATAGCTTCTGCAATGTTTGCAGAATGTGATGTTTTAATCTCATGGAACTTCAAGCACATGGTAAATCATAAAACAATAAACGGTATTAAAATTGTTTCAGCTATAACCAAATATAAAGATGTGTCAATATACACACCAACTATGTTAGTAGAAGGGGATGATGACGATGATATATAATATTCCCGAACCAGATATAAGCCCGGATTTTACCATTGATGATATTCACAAAATCCGCGAGTATCATTATGAAATGTTAAAAGATGCGACATCAGAGGAGCGCAAAAAATTTTATGGTGATGCTTCTCGCAGAGTACAAGAACGGATAGCAAAATACAGGAACGAACGTGTTATGATTTCAACATAAGCTAGTTGTAAATATACATTAATATGCGTGTAAACAGATCCTCCCCCCCCACCTACTCCGCAAACCCACTATCCTTCCCTAACGTCATCAGCACTTTTGAAGCGAACCTTCTATGTGCACATTCGGTGAGTATTACATATTTTAAGCATTTTATCGGGTCTTCTGGTATAAACATGTAGTACATACCGTTGTGATAGATTTGGAAGTTATCGTTATGGTCATAAGATATAGCAGGGATTGTATCAACAGGAAACAAAAGTGTGGTTGCTTCTTCGCTTAATGTGCCTTCAAAAGTCCAGCCTTTGGTGTCTAAAGACATAGTACCGACTCCAACATCAATCATTCCACCACCTGACACCGGAGATGGGTTTCTCATTGTGACCTTTACTTCAATGGGGGTCATATCCTTATGTAATAAACGCATTTCGTGCTTGACTTGATTTCTAAAGTTAATCGGTATACTATCGTCGAAAACACTATCTCCAATTGGTGTTAGCGTTCCAAAACGGTCATAAGTCGCAGAGTTACCACATACAGAGCAGGTAATGGTATTATCCATTGTTTGCATAGAGTATTCCTGCTCACATTTAGGGCAGTAGTAAAGCAGATGGTGCAAACCCTCTGACAAATCTCTTGACCACAAGGTACTGAGTGGTTTTTTTCTGGTTGTAGTATTATCATTACCACTTAATCTATTATCAATCGTTGTATTTATTTCATCGACCGACATATTCTTTAAATCATCCTCTGTGAAAAGATTTTTATACGTGAGTTGAACACGTCCGAATCTGGTTTTCTTACGCCAGTGTGCCATGCATATTTCCGCACCTTCAATGTAGCAACTGACTACAGGAACGCCAAGCTTCTTAATAAGCTTACCTGTTGCGGTATGTATTCCAACATAAGTTTGACTGCTTGAGCAACGTCCCTCAGGGAACAAAAGCACACCGCCGCCTCGTTTTAAGACAGTTTTAAACGCTATAACGGACTTTACATCAGGGTCAAACATAAACTTTGGTATACAGCCCATTATTGGTAAAAGCTTATTTAAAGGTTTGTTCAAAAACCATTTATGTGCAGTTATTGCGTTAAGTCGTTTCGGATAAAAAGACAACATTACCATTAAAAAATCGTACATCGAAACATGGTTTGCTAAAACGATGCACGCACCTTTTGGCTTTTTAAAATCCTTTCGATTTACTTTTAATCCATAACAGATTTTAAGCATGGGATAAATTAGAATGTACACGAAAAAGTATATTATTGCATTTGGTTTTTTAGTTTTCATAAATTAACTCCAACTCCGATAACCATATTTGAGCACGACTTTGGATAATACGAGCAGTATCCTCAGCCGATCTGGTACCTGCATAAAATTGTTCAAGGTCAGATTGGATGATAACCCATAATTCATTGTCAATTCCTCTATGTGTTGGTATTGCGGATTTAACAAAAATACGTAGGTTATCTGCTTTTTCTTGTGACATTGCATAAAGTTCAATACTATAACCTGAATCGTCTTGAGCAAGCCAGACTTCCCGTGGGTATTCAACCCTTTCTCCACCTGCTCCGGTTCGTGTACGTGGTTTCATTATGTCTTCTATTAATTCATCAAATAAATCAATACGTACAGGGAAATATGGATTACTGTAAGTGTTGAGTGCAAAATCATTGGAAGTTTTTAATAGAAGGCTACGTAAAAACTCCCATGTAATATCAGGGTGTTCTGTTGATGCACCAATACCTATACCACCGGATGCATTAATAGTATAAATTCCGCCATTTACATTTGGTAACCCAAGAATAATCATATCATCAAAAGAGTCTGCGAAAAGTTGATAAAGTGATGGTCCCCAAAAAGTACCCCATTTAAGTAATTGCTCTCCTCTTTGCATTTTTATTATTTCGTGCACAGTATCACCTTGGTATATACCCGGAGGAATATCTGATAAAGAAGGCAGTAACATAGATGTATATAAAAGATCAATAAACTCATCTGTATCAAAGTGTGCCAAGTAATTGTTCCAGTCGATAAAACCCATATTTGCAGTAAACAACATCATTCGTATGAAAAGCTCTCTTAACATAACTGTTCCGAAAGGAAATTGCATATCTTGTGTGTCATTAATTATTCTATAAATTTCTGCAGGTGTCCATTTTTCAATATGCCCTAAAAGTTCATGTCGGCTTACAATAGCGTTTATAGCAAATTGATTACCAAATGAATAAAGCTTACCATTTGAGCTTTCCATAGCAGCCAATACATTAGGTAAAAAGTCTTCTCTGTTTATCTCAGGGTCTGCATCAATAAATGGATAAAGGTCAAGGAGTAAGTTTTGATTGTACATTTCCTTAGGTGGTTGAAATATAAAATCCGGGATATTCCCCGTAACAATATCAACTTGAAAACGTAACATTGCTTGATCCCACACCTCATCTGCATTTGTTATAAAACCATCCGGACCTACTTTAAAATCACTTTGGTTAACATATTCGTATATTTCTATACGATAATTGGGATTTTGCCTGTTAAATGCCGTTATTGCTTGACGTGCATCTTCCATAATGGTTAACCCTGCCATAGTAAGTATAATCTTTTCAGGCATTTCTTCTCTGCTGATTGGTGTTAAAATATGAAGCTCTATATTTTTTTCATCAATAGGATTATTATCTCCTGTTATGACAAAAACACGTCCATCTTCAAATATACCAACTTTTGCATTAT
>JAITFS010000037.1 GCA_031281195.1 Oscillospiraceae bacterium | reverse complement strand
CTCCCTGAAAAACAATGAAACACACCAGTTAAATCTTTGAAATTGCTAATAATCTCAAACATATCATTTAATGCTTCACGCTCATGAATAATCACAGGTTTGTTAATTTGTCGTGCAATTTCAAGTTGTTTGATAAATACATCCTTTTGTACATCTCGTGGTGAAAAATCATAATGATAATCAAGCCCGATTTCACCCACAGCCATAGCCTTTGGGTGTGAAAGCAGCTTTTCCATTTTTTGCAAATCCGCACTTGATACCTTGCGTGAACCATGTGGATGAGCACCCACAGAAGCGTAGATAAATGGGTATTTATCTGCCAGTTTTAAACATTGCTCAGATCTCCGTAAAGTACTACCGGCATTAAGAATAAGAGACACTCCGTTACTTTGCATACTGCTCAGCACTTCATCAGCATCATCTTTAAATTGATTGTCATCATAATGTGCATGTGTGTCAAAATACATAAAACACCAACCTTGCAAAAAGTTCTTGCAAAAAGTAAATCATCGTGTTAGTATAGTCGTCACGACAATTTTATTAACTACAATAAGTACAAGGAGCAACTCAAATGGATATCGCAAGCACAGTTTTTGTTATAATACAACTTTTTCTCGGCGTGGTTCTAATATGCGTCATCGCACTTCAATCAGGTAAAAACTCAGGTCTTTCTGCATTTACCGGAGCAAACGAGTCTTATCTTGCAAAAAACAAAGCAAAATCAAGGGATGCACGTCTCGCTTTAGCTACTAAGTGGGTTGCCGGTACTTTCGTTATTCTCACAGTAATTATACATATTATTTTAGCTATCTAAGATATTACATATCTAAGCGGTTCTATATGCTACTGCAAGCTATTTACCGATAAAAAACAGTTTATCAAAAAGGTGTCCGAATTTTTATGGACACCTTTTGTTATTATGTAATATTTATGATTTGTAATATTACACCGAAATACCGGCATCATTTTATATTTATAGTATTTCACCTTTAGCGTTGTCATGTGTTATCGCAGCAGCGTTTAATTCATCATAATCAACATGCATAAATGTTGCAAAATCAGGGCTGACACGAACTACAACCTCGTCAAATATTAATGCTCTTTCACCATTGATTTTAACCTTTACAATTTGTTTGTCCTCTAAGTCAAGTCTATCAGCATCCTCCGGTGTCATGTGAATGTGACGCTTGGCTATCATAACGCCCTCGTTTAGCACAACTTCACCCTTTGGCCCAATAAGCGTACAGCCTGTACTACCAGCCAGTTCTCCACTTTCACATAGTGGTGCAACAAAACCGAGCAAGGTTGCATCTGTTCGTGAGATTTCTACTTGATCAGCCTTTCTGCAAGGCCCAAGAATCGTAACCTCCGCTGACCTACGAGGCCCAACAAGTGTGACTTTATGTGGTGTGGCATATTGCCCCGGTTGAGACAGCATAGATTTTATCTCCATCTCAAACCCTTCACCAAAGAGAATGTCGAGAGTCTCCCTCTTAACATGACAGTGTTTTCCGGAACCCTCAATTTGAATCATTCTATCAGACATATAAATACCGCCTTTCTGTGTAGATTCAATTCTGAATCTTTGTTAGTCATATAGTTAATTTAGCATTATTCAGCAAGAATTGCAAGTATTGCTTTATTTTGATTTATTTGTATGATACAATATCAAAAAATCAACAGGGGGTGAAGTTCGTGAAAATAGCACTCGGTATGATTATAAGATGTTTAGATCATGAGATGGAACTCATGAGCTTTATCAACAATGCAAAAAAATATGGACATGAGTTAGATTTTGTTGTAGTTGCTTACACTATACCTCATAAAAAGCAAACCGAAGATAACATAAAAAGTGCAATACCTTTTTACGCTGTTGATATAAATAATCCCGCATTTTGCAATGAACAAATGCAGCAGCTTGGTTTACCCAAAGCTACCATACGAACCTTGTTAAATTGCCCCGTCGATACCAAAGCAGGGCTTGTACCTTATGGTTTTAACCGTATGATAGTGATAACAGAAGCAATTTTACGTGGTGCAGATGTTTTGTTTTTCATAGACTCCGACATTGTTCCATCGGTTTTGAAAAAAACACCTGACGGTAACATTTTAGAAGAAGTAGATTTTTTCAAAGCTCACCTTGACCAGTTAAACGCAGGTGCAGATGTAACAACCGGTGAATACAGCGGTTATAACATCCTCCCTCCTGCCACATTTGACGGTATGAGTGATTTTCTTGCCGGTGTTCAAAAGTTTGAAATGCTACATTACTGGCAAACAAGCGGATCGCACCGTTGCCTGGTATTTCAACAAGAAAATGTCACACCAAAACCTTGCAACAAGATACTTGGTGGTAACATGGCTATCAAGCTTTCTGCATTTAAGAAGCTCCCGCCATTTTTCTCATCATATTATACGCTTGGCGGAGAGCTTTTCTTGTGTCGTGGTGAGGACACCGTTCTTGGCGCAGAAATGGCACATAGTGGTGTGTCATGCATAGATATTGGGCTAAACCCAATGCATTATACATACAGTGACTATCCTGCCGAGCCTGACTTAAAGAACGACCCATCAGTACAAAACCGTTTTTATTACGCTTGTACAGGATGGGTGGGGCGAAACCCGCTATTAAACTATATTCTTGGTAAGGATTTATATGAAACCAGAGAATATCAAAGAGAGCAACTGGAGCGTGGGCTTAAAGCTTTATCAGAATACACATCAAATCCACGTTTTAATACAGTTCTAAAAAACTTTGATGTAAGCTGGGATAGTCTCGACAGGTATATAAAAGAGTTTGAAAACGCATATAAAGCGTGGAAAACATTTGTTGAATTAGTTGATATTGCTTAATTTTTCGATAAGAGGAGAAGTGTTAGAATGAAGGTTTTAATTATCAATCATTTTCCGCTTGTTGGTTCAGGAAGTGGAACTTACACACGAAACATAGCTGTACATCTACAGAAAAAAGGTCATGATGTATGTATTGTTTTACCCGAAAACACAACAGATTACGAAAAAATACATGGTATAAAAGCATTTCCTGTCTTTTTTAAACATGAAGAAGATATTGAAGGAATGTTACCGTTCAACTTCCCATGCTTTACAACTCACCCGCGCAGCACTATGACATTTTATGATATGACAGATGATGAGATTGATATGTATTTGTCTGCGTTTGAAGATGTTATAACCCAAGCAGTTGCAGAGTTTGAGCCGGATATTATCCATGGACAGCATATATGGTTGCTTAGCTGGCTTGCTATTAAAACCGGCATCCCTTATGTTGTAACTGCTCACGGCACAGACCTTATGGGTTACAAAAAAGGTGAACGCTTTAGGAAATACGCAAAAGAAACCGCAAGCGGAGCAAAACGGATAATCACAATATCTAATGATAACAATGCTCTTGTATCGGAATTATTCCCTGACTCCGCAAGTAAAGCTATTTTCATGCAAAACGGCTATGATACAGACCGTTTTTATCCCGCTCCAATTTCAAATGAGCAAATAGAAAAAGAGTTTGGTATAAAATTAAAGAAAAAGCTTGTCCTTTTTGTAGGAAAACTAGCTGATTTTAAAGGAGTCGATATTTTTATCGAAGCAATACGTCTATATGAAGAAAAATACCCCGATGAAATAGTAACATTAATTGCAGGAGCAGGCGAGCTTGAAGCAACCCTAAAAAAACAAGCAAAGGACGCTAACCTTGACTCCTTGCATTTTCTTGGTCACTTAGACAGCAGACAGCTACGCGAGCTTTATAGCAGTGTAGATGTCAGTGTATTTCCATCACGCCGTGAACCGTTCGGGTTGGTTGTTATAGAGGCTTTAGCTTGCGGCAGTCTTGTTATTGGAACAAACCAGGGCGGACACATAGATATAGTAAACGATGAGGTTGGCACGCTTGTACCCGTTGAAGATGCACCTGCACTTGCAGAAGCAATTCACAAAGAAATCTACCATCCGGACAGGGTTGCACGAGGTAAAGCTGCCGCTAAGTACGCACTGGAAAATTACGCTCAAGGCTCACTCATGGACACACTAATCAACATTTATCAAATTCAATAAGGGGAGGAACTAACACCGATGCGAAAAGTAGTACTTATACCGACATACTGGTCACGCGCAAAAAGAGAGTGGAAAGAAGGCGATGCTGTTTACGATCACCCGACCCCAATCGATGAGGACGGCACTCTCGCTCGTACACTCGAGAGCATGAAAATTCTATCTGTAAAGGACTTTAAGCTTGTTTTGCTAATATGTCCAACAACTCCTGAAGTCGCTGACGAAGCAGAGCGACGTGTAACAGAAATAATCCGCGAAGTAAACCTACAGGCAGAAACCTACATATTTACAATTGACGACCTTGCCCGCATAGCCGATATTATGTATGAAAGCGACAAAAAACGCAAAATCGAGCCGCTTCTTGACATGGCAGGATATGCAAACGTAAGAAATATGTGCCTGCTTTGTGCTGATATTTTGTCTGCTGATGCCGCTATACTAATTGACGACGACGAGATTTTTGAAAAAGCCGATTGGGTCGAGCGTTCTGTTGAGTTCATCGGAAAGCGTATTTATGGTGATGTTGTTTATGGTATGGCAGGATATTACACAAATAAGTATGATCAATATTACGACGACGTAAAAATGGAGCATTGGATGACATATTGGGACAGATTTGGTTTCAAAGCAAAAGCATTTGATGAAATAATCGGCAGTCCACCCAGAGTTAAACGCACACCGTTTGCATTTGGTGGTGCTATGATTCTTCATCGCGATTTATTCCAAAGCGTTCCGTTTGACCCGCAAATCACAAGAGGTGAAGACATTGACTATCTTATCAACAGTAGAATGTATGGCTTCTCATTTTTCCTTGACAACACACTGGCAATAAAGCATTTACCCGTACCAAAAAAGCATCCGCAATGGAAACGTATCCGCGAGGATATTTACCGTTTTGTCTACGAGCGGGAAAAAATAGCTTCGCAAGTAAAAACCGGCAACATGGTTAAAGTCGAGCCGGAGGATTTTGACCCATATCCGGGTGAGTTCTTACGACCGGACTTAGATGAAAAGATATTCCGTTCAAATATGATGCTTGCAACAGATTATATGCTCAAGGGAGATGCAGAAGGTGCAGCGGAATCCTTAAACAATATTATGATAGCAGCAAAGGATGCAAAACCAAATTATGATTCGTTTGCTCTTTACCGCAGCAATCAAAAGCTTTGGGAAAAAGTAACAACCATAATAGCCGATAATCGCTATGAATTACGTAAGATTATGGAAGACCACAACCTCACCAACAGCCCAATTGTCAGAGATGAAGAGAGTGTTCGTAAATTATCTACAGAAGAAATAGCTGAAGCACTCCAAAAAGCTTTTGATATGGAATTAAAAGATACAGAATGGATAACCTTAGCTAAGAAGTTTAATGTCAAAACATTTTATGAAGATGAAATGCTGTTCCGTAGCGGAGACTTTAACGAAACCATGTTCATTATTCTCAAGGGTGAGCTTCAACTTTTCTCAGGCACTCGTGAGACAGGTGGTGAAATCGACATCGCCCGTTTGAAAAAAGGCGATATTCTCGGCGAAAGCTGCATGACAAATCAACCGTTTACTCTTAACTGCCGTGCTTTGCAGTTTACAGAGCTTATCGGCATTAGCAAACGCGAAATATCAAGACTAATAAAAAGCAACCCCGATCTTGGAGTTGAGTTCTTCCAGCAGATTCTCATGAAGGTAGTTGCAAAAATGCGTACAGGCAACTTGTACAACATGAGTAAAGGTGG
>JAITFS010000243.1 GCA_031281195.1 Oscillospiraceae bacterium | reverse complement strand
AATCCCGGTGTTTTTCTAACAACAAATATCATCGGAACACAAGTTTTGCTTGATGCTTCAAGAGAGTTTGGTGTGAGTAGATATCATCAAGTATCAACCGATGAGGTTTATGGTGATTTACCGCTAGATAGACCGGACTTGTTATTTACAGAGTTAACACCGATACATACATCAAGTCCATACTCAGCTTCAAAAGCAGGAGCGGATTTATTATGTGGTGCTTATGCACGCACATATAAAATGCCAATTACAATATCACGTTGCAGCAATAACTATGGCCCTTATCACTTTCCGGAAAAGCTTATACCACTAATGATTATTAATGCTATGCATGACAAACCGTTGCCTGTATACGGAAAGGGTGAAAATGTACGTGACTGGTTATATGTTGTAGATCATTGTCGAGCTGTGGATTTGATTGTTCGTAACGGAACAGTTGGTGAGGTGTATAACATTGGCGGACATAACGAGAGAACAAATCTTGAAGTTGTAAAAGCAATACTACACGAGCTTGGAAAACCGGAATCTCTTATTAACTATGTCACTGACCGACCGGGTCACGATATGCGTTATGCCATAGACCCGACAAAAATAAGTAATGAACTTGGCTGGTTACCGGAAACTAAGTTTGAAGATGGACTTAAAGAAACAATTAAGTGGTATATTGATAATAAAAGCTGGTGGCAAAACATTCTCGATGGAGAGTATCAAAAATATTACGATAAGATGTATAAAAACAGATGATAATAGTAACAGGAGCCGCAGGACAATTAGGAACAGATGTTGTTCGTGAGTTAGAGAAAAGAAATATACCACATATTGGTATAGATATTGCGGATGTTGACATAACAGATGAAGTAGAAATCAAAAACTATTTTATTGAAATAAATGGTAAGTATGATATTCAATCTGTAATTCACTGCGCTGCATATACTGCTGTAGATAAAGCAGAGGATGAACCGGAGTTATGTTATAAAGTTAATGTTGTTGGTACAGAAAATATTGTAAAGTTATGTCAAGAAATTGGTGCTGAGATGATTTACATTAGCACTGATTATGTTTTTGATGGAAAAGGTGATGTGCCTTATGAGATAGATTCACCAAAAATTCCTATATCTGTTTATGGGAAAAGTAAGCTTGCGGGTGAAAAAGTTGTTATAGAAAGTCTGGAGAAGTATTACATAGTAAGAATATCGTGGGTTTTTGGTATAACCGGAAACAACTTTGTGAAAACTATGTTAAAGCTATCTGAAACAAGAGATGAGATTAATGTTGTAGCTGATCAAATCGGTAGTCCAACATATACTGTAGATTTGGCAAAGCTTCTGTGCGATATGATTTTTTCTGAAAAATATGGTGAATATCACGCTACAAACGAAGGGTTTTGCTCATGGGCAGAGTTTGCTACTGAGATAATGCAAATTAACAATGCGAATGTAGCTGATAATAGTAAAAACTATGATGTCAAAATTTGCAAGATTAATCCAATATCAACAGAAGAATACCCAACTAAAGCGGTTCGTCCCAAGAATTCAAGATTATCTAAATCTAGTCTTGATGAAAATGGATTTACAAGATTACCTACTTGGCAAGATGCATTAGAGAGGTTTATCAATCAATTAGATAATATGTAGTTATCCAAATCTTCTACAAACGCCGGCAATCATTAAACATTGACCGGTGCGCTGATGCCCGGGGCATACAGTACAGTAACTAATACAATTACCATTAGCATAGTCATGACTGTAAGGACCGCGTGAGCAACCAACTTCTCCGGAATTATTAAATCCACAACCACCGCACCTGTGTTGATGTGTTGCATTAGTATAACTTGTAAAGTGCCATGAAAAACTATGATTTTGTGTATCCCCACTCGCTCCACATTTTGTGCAATGCCTACGATGCTGTGTAGAACTAATAGATGACCAACCACCCCATGTGTGATTTCCTCTGTTTTGTTCAGCAGGACATTCCGGATATGTACAGATTTGCCAGCATTGGGTAGCATTTTGATGAAAACTTGACCATGTTGGAATATGTGAATCAAGAAAATCACAAAAAATGCAGCTTCGTATATGATTATTCCATTCACCCCAAATATGTGAAGTCTCACCAGAGCTTGGAGTAAGCTCAATTTGCCATGTAATTGTGCTAGAGATTTCTTTATCTTTTAAATCATGTCTATATGCAGGGAGATGAAGTTTTATTAAATCACCACTCTCATTATCCCAAGCAATACTATACACTATATTATTACTAGTTGATGTGTGAATTAGTTGAGATGTATTAGGCTCAAAAATAATATGAGAATTATCAATGCTATCATTTATATCACTTTCAAAATCCAGATAAGCAAATCGTAAATGATTGTCAACAACACCATTTACTAAGAAATCGGAATAGCTTACACTAAGCTCCCAAAGATTATTTGTTGTATTGCTTATTTCTATGACAGGTTTTATTTCATTTGATAATCCTAAAAGTTGATCTTCATAAGATGCAATTCCATCATATTTTAATTCCTCAATATTTGTTGTAGATGAAAAAATTACACGATTAAGTGGCATTGATGATACAGAAAACATTTCTGCTTCATAAATAATTACATCATCTTCATTTATTGCACCACTACGAGTTAATGATATAAAAAGTAATATTGGAATTAAAACGAATGTAATAATTACTTTTTCCTTTTTCATGATTGGATCAGCTCCTTATATTAGTTAAACCGTGGATAAAATCTCTAATTAATTTGTATATTAGAATATAGAGAATATTCTATCTTGTCTATACACGTTTCTCATCAACAAAAGAGTTACAAAATGTAGAAAAACCATACTTGTTTACACAAGAGAGTTACAGATATCTACAAAAATATGTATATTTTAACGTTTAAAGTTGTAATAGGTATGAAAAATATTTTTTACAAACTTTAGAAGTGTTTACAAATTGTAAAATATTTGTAAACACTTGACATTTGTTGTAACAAATGCTATAATTCCTTACCGGTGTAAAGAAAGGCAGGGTTTTATGAAGAGATTAAAAAAATCAATCATATCGATATTAATTTTGATTACTATGGTATTTTCGTTTGCAATTAATGGTTTTGTGGGCTATGCACAAGAAGACGAGGTACATATTAATGAAGCTGGTATTAATGGATTTGTTGAAAGACTTTATTTACTTGTTTTAGAACGTAGACCTGAAGCGTATGGGTTTGGTGAGTGGACTAATAGACTTAAAAGAGGAGAAACTGATGGAGCTCGTATGGCACATGGGTTCTTTTATAGTACAGAGTTTCTTAATAGAAATCTTTCTAATGAGCAATATTTAGAAATATTGTACAGAGCTATTTTAGGGCGTAAACCTGAAGCATTTGGTTGGAACGCATGGCTGGAAAGAATGAAAACAAATATGTCAAGATATGATGTTTTTGTTGGGTTTATTAACTCAGTGGAATTTGGTGAGATTTGTGAATCGTATGGAATAAATGTTGGTACAGTTCCACCACCTGCAAATACATTAGCAGGTGATACAATGATAGTCAGAGTTTGGAATCACATGGTAAGAGCACATTTTCCCGGTATTTCTGATCGTCCTGCTCATATAGCAGGGATAATTGGTAATTTACAATCTGAAGCAGGAAGTACACTTTGTCCATTCCAGCAAGAGGTATCAACTAGAATTGGTATCGGACTTATGCAATGGTCATTTGGACGTCGAACTTTAGTAGAGAACTATATGTGGGCGAATGGAATATCAAGAGAAGCCTTTGAAGCAGAGATGAATAAACACCTAGACGGGGTTTGTACAAATCCACGTCATATCCACCCGATTGATTTTCTTGACCACGTGCTTTTTGTTCAGATTAATTACATGTTTTATGAGCTGCAGCATACATCAGAACGTAATTATATGCAATTTGTAAATCATCCAACGCATACAACAGGTCCGGAAGGAGCCAGGTCTTATGCAGAACTGTTTTGTTCAATGAACCTACGTCCATCGGCAGGATTTGGAGATACAAACAATATTCTTGACCCCGGGGTTCTTGAAGCTCGACTTAACTCTCCATTTAATACAGGGATTAATGAAGGTAGAATATCATTTAACAGTTTGAACATACGAAGGAACAATGCAGAAAATATATTCCACATGTATTTAAGAAATCACGGTTAACTTTGTAAAACTAATAGTACCTCCCGTCTCTTTGACAGGAGGTACTTAATTTTTGATTAAAAGAAACCAACTTTAATACATTACTTCTTAAAGCTCCAGAACTTGTGTCCTAAAAAGCTTATAATCATTCCTGTGAAAACCGGTGGTATACCTGCTAATTCTTCGGATAAACCAATAAAGTTTACACATATATAGATAACTAAAAGATTACTTAAAAATTGAATTAAGTAAACTATACAAAACTTAATAATCTCAGCAATTGATTTTTTTTTGGATTTAAATGTAAAAAATTTGTTAAACAGATAACTGTTTATAATTCCGGCGAGTGTTCCAACTGTTGCAGCTACTGCATAGTTAAAACCAATTTTCAATAATAAAAGATAAACAATATAATAAACAGCAGTGTTAAGTACACCAACAAAACAAAACTTGATGATTTGTACAATGTTAGGATTTGACAATAATTTTTTGATAGTTTTCATTTTTGAAGTATACCATAAATGTTAAGTAAAACAATAGCTATGAAAAACAAAAATTTTTCTTGACAGTGTTCAAAAATTATGCTATTGTCTTCATATTGAACATCATGCAATAGAGAGGTTGTATACAAATCATGAAAAACGAGCATATAGTTTTAGTGTGCAGATACCTACTTAGCTATCCGGAAGCAACCCAGCGTGAGGTAGCGTCAGCAACTATGCTTTCATTGGGATTAGTTAATAATATCATCAGCGAATGTCAAGCAAAGCAATATATCAAGCGTTGTTTGTTAAACGATAAAAAGTGGATTGTAAACGAAAAGGGACTTGCTTTTCTTGGTGATTATAAAGTAAAAAATGCAATAATACTTGCTGCCGGTTTTGGTTCACGTTTTGTACCGCTTACGTATGATGTTCCAAAAGGTTTGCTCGAGGTATACGGTCAACCGATGATAGAGCGACAAATCGAGCATTTACACGCCCGTTCAATTAGAGATATAACCATTGTGGTTGGTTATAAAAAAGAAGCATTTGATTATCTAATAGATAAGTATGATGTAACATTGGTATTTAACCCAGAGTATGCAACAAAAAATAATCTAAGCAGTTTACATATCATTCGTGAAAAACTTGGTAATACTTATGTGTTGATGTCTGATTTTTGGATTCGAGATAATATTTTTAATATCTATGAGCCATATAGTTGGTATTCAAGCATTTATGCAGAGGGTGCAACAAACGAGTGGTGTGTTTCTTTAAGTGCATCAGACAAAATAAAATCAATATCAATTGGCGGGCAAAACTCGTGGGTACTAATTGGCCCTGCGTACTTTGATGATACTTTATCAACATTTTTCCGCACAAAACTTGATGAATACTACAATCGCCCCGGTACAGATGATTTGTATTGGGAGCAAATACTAAAAGATTATATAAAAACTATAACAATGATTGCGAATAAACAAACTGATAATGTACACGAGTTTGAAAATCTTGAAGAGCTACGCCAATTTGACACCTCCTACAATACTTCTTCTAATAGTAAGATTATGAAAACTATTGCAAAAATATTTAATGTTTCTGAGGATAAAATTCATGATATAAAACCTATTAAAATTGGTATGACAAATCACTCATTTACATTTGTACATGACAATACAAAATATATTATGCGTATTCCGGGTGAAGGTACAGACTTGATGATAGACAGAAAGCAGGAGTACATTGTTTACAAAATCATTGAACCACTTGGACTTTGCGATAATGTTATATACATTGACCCGAAAACAGGATATAAAATCACGATGTTTATTGATAACGCAAGAGTTTGTGACCCGTTAAACAGCACCGATGTAAAAGCCTGTATGAAAAAGCTAAAAGATTTTCATAACATGAATCTAAGTGTTGACCACACATTTGATATATTTGAGCGAATCGAGTACTACGAAAGCTTATGGCTTAGAGATTTTTCATGTTTTCGCGATTATAATGAAACAAAAGGTAATATTCTAAGCTTGCAGGAATATATCAAATCATTAAATACAAAATGGACACTTACCCATATAGATGCTGTTCCTGACAACTTCATTTTTATAGAAAACAACAAAACCACTCAGATAAAACTAATAGATTGGGAATACTCTGCAATGCAAGACCCACACGTCGACATTGCTATGTTTGCTGTCTATTCAATGTATGAAAAGCAACATGTTGATGCACTAATAGATAGCTATTTCGATGATAAATGCTCTGATGAAACCAGAACAAAAATCTATGCTTATGTTGCTATGTGCGGGCTTTTATGGAGTAACTGGTGCGAATATAAAAGTGATTTCGGTATCGATTTTGGCGAATATTCGCTTTGGCAATATAGATATGCAAAGGATTATTTCAACATTGTGAAGCAAAGATTAGCATAAAAATAGCAAGGTTAATAACAAAAAATGGAGAGGATTTAAGTAATGAGTAAAGAAAGTGTAGAAAAGAAAAAGAATGGTGGTGAAATTGATTGGATTTCAATTATTATTCCACTAATTGGTGTTTTAGTGCTGGCAATAGTATTTGTAATGTTTCCTGACGGCTCTGAAAACATGCTTGGCGAAATACGGTCAGTGCTTGGAAATGACATCGGTATCTATTATATATTGATGGGTCTGTTTGCATTTGGAGCAACCATGTATATAGCGTTTTCCCGTTATGGGAAAATTAAGCTTGGTGCTGCTGACGAGAAACCACAATACAAACCATTTGCTTGGGGTGCAATGATTTTTACAGCAACAATGGCAGCAGACATTCTGTTTTACTCACTTAGTGAGTGGGCGATGTACGCTACAGAACCATACGTAGAATCAATGGGTGAAATGCAGCTATGGTCACCAACATTTCCACTTTTTCATTGGGGTCCGATAGCATGGTCATTTTACATAGTATTAGCGGCAGCATTTGGTTTCATGCTGCATGTACGCGGAAGATCAAAACAAAAGTTTTCTGAAGCATGCCGCCCGATACTTGGTAATAAAGTTGATGGAATACTCGGTAGAATCATTGACATGGTTGCAATTTTCTCATTAATCGCAGGCACAGCAACAACTTTTTCACTGGCTACACCACTGCTTGCAGGTGCTTTAGCTCATGTATTTGGTATTAGTGTTTCCAACGGACTTACTATATGTATCCTGCTACTCATCGCAATTGTATACACAATAGCAGTCCTCACAGGCATGGGTGGTATATCAAAGCTAGCGAGCTTTTCAGTCTATCTGTTTTTTGCGTTTTTATTCTACTTCCTATTCTTAGGTGGCGAAACTCGTTACATTATCGAAACCGGTGTCGAATCGATAGGAAATCTGATTCAAAACTTCATCGGGCTTGCTACACGCACCGATCCGCTAAGAGAGTCAGGTTGGGAGGCAGGAACAGGATTTGTGCAAAGCTGGACAATTTTCTACTGGGCATACTGGATGGCTTGGTGTATAGCAACTCCGTTCTTTATCGGAATGATTAGTAAAGGCAGAACGTTAAAAAATACCGTTCTTGGTGCTTATTGCTGGGGGCTTGCAGGAACATTTACATCCTTTATAATACTTGGAAACTATGGGCTTAGCCAACAAATGAAACATGGTCTGGATTCAGCAGGTGCAATAGCAAACTCTGACTGGACACCGGAAGCTATTTCCGCTGTTGTTATCAGGATATTCGAAACCTTACCACTACCCTCGTTAGCATTAATAATACTGGTAATAAACATGATAATCTTTTATGCAACAACATTCGATGCACTAACTATGGTTATCTCATGTTATTCACATAAAAAACTTGAACCGGGCGAAGAACCAAACAAAAAAGTACGTGCTTTCTGGGCAGTACTACTCATTCTCCTCCCGATTGGACTAATCTTCTCAAACAGTGCATTACAAAGCTTACAAAGTGTAGCAATTATAGCAGCATTTCCAATAGGACTTGTAATTTTGTTAATCGTTTTCAGCTTCTTTAAGGACGCAAGGAAAGAACTCGATCAATAATATAACCTCCGCCAACGCTTGCGGTTGTACCAACATTATATAAATGTTCCGACATATAATCTTCAATAGCTGCTTTGTAAGTATCTTTACTATCAAGCAGCTTTTGAGTTATAGATGCTACATCATCAAGTTTATCAATATCTAACGAAATCCCAATAATATTTCGTATCGTAAAATCCATTGGTTCTACATCTATTTTTTGCCACTCGGGGTTCATTATTTTCATCGGAGTGTTGATAAAAAGTGTTGGTTTTTTTGTAGTCAGTGAATATTCCACAGCTATGCTCGACCAATCAGTTATAACTAAGTCGGCATTGTATACAGTTGAGTTTGATGAAAAATCAGTTTGTATATCAAGCACTCCCGTTTTTATTAAATCACTGTATTGAGAATATAATGATTGCATTTTTCCAACAAAACGTTTAACAAACTCAGGATGTGGCCGTAAAACTATCTTTACATCAAGTTTACTTATAGCATCCAAAATCGGAGATAAACAAATCTCTATTATATTATCCCTTTGCCACGAAGGAGCTATTAATACATAAGGTTTATCTGTTTCTAATTTATCACTTTTTTCTTTTTCATATTTTTCAATTAGTGTATCTAAAAGCCCAAATCCAACATTAACAAGATTTTTTTCTTTAAGGTTATAAACACTTTCTGTTGCTCGTATTTCCTCGTTATATTCCTTACAATTACAAAAAATCGTATCATAATGATTTAAAGCACCTTTTCGCAGCAAAAGATTACAACTACCCAACCCATGATCAATATATATATATTCAATATCCTTACGTACTATAGAGCGTTTATAATGATAAACATTAAGGTCAGCCAGCGTCATAACAACAATAGCTGCATCCATTTTCATAAATGTTGTGATAAGCCCTTTGTCCGAGCAATAATACGCTTCAAACTGAGATTTATTTAACTCCAGAACAGGGTCATTTATATCTGCTGTTAAATAATGAACTGTTATATCAGAGTTGTTAATTATATAGTCTATAAAACGCTCGAAATATTTTATAAATCCTTTTGATTCAGAAAAGAAAACAACTTCCTTCTCAACACTAAAAAAACGTTGCATATCAGCTTTTTCACGTTCTTTTTCGATTTTTCGTATTCTACGCTTTTCCTCTTTCTCTACTTTGGTAAGCTTTGGTTTTATAGTACGGTGTTCGTAATCTATGTACTTTTTTGGATTATAGATTATATTACATACTGCTAAAACAAGAATTCCTGTTAAGTTGCTATATGTCCAGTAAAGCCCTACTCCTGTTGGTACAACAAATACAAACCACCCGGTAAAAACTGTTAATAACAGCATAACCCCCCATTTACCAAAAAAACCTTGCTCTTTTGATATAACATTAAAGGTATTTTGTATAACACATAACAGAATTGTTGAAATTATTGCCAGCGCAGGGATAAAAAGATTCTCAGGCATAGCAAACATATCAACGCCAAAGAAATCTGCATTTACATTCTCCCCGAGATGCCTCACCGGATTGTTTACAACACTAATAACCCCAATAATTATCGGGATTTGAACAAGTAAGGGTAATAATGCTTTAATTGCACTGTATTTTTCTTTTTTAAACAATGCTTTTTGCTCTTGCAGTAATACATCAGGTTCACTTGCATAACGTGCTTGCAGGTCATTTAGCATTGGTTTGATTTTTACCATGATAATTGAGTTTTTTTGCGAAATCAAAGAAATTGGAAACAAAACAAGCTTAATCAATACTGAAAATATCACTATTGACCACCCGAAATTGTTAGTTATATCATAGCAAAGACGCATCAAAAATCCAAAAAATGAGCCAAATACTAAATCAATAATGTTCACTACTTAGTATCCTTTTCTCCTGTATCATTTTTTGGTTTGTTTTGTGTTTTTGCATTTTCACGTTCTATCTTTTTCTTTGTACGCTTAACACTTATATTCTTAAAAAACATTATTATTTTCTGACGAAAAACTCCAAAAACTACACCCAGAGTAATAAGTACACCTGCTAATATCTGCGTAAGCATTGCAGTTGTTGCAGGATCTATATATGCGTGAGCTTTTGTTGTTAATAACATAAATGTAAGAGTAAACATAAAAATATATGCTATGTATTTAAAAATTTTCAAAACAATTCCCCTTTTTATACTGTAATTGTTTTCACCTAAGCCTATAGTGAGGTGTTTCAAACTGACATTAGCTTAATTATACGCAAAAAATTAAGAAAATGCAATATATGTAGTTTTATGTTATAATATAAAAAGCGGAGGAAATCCTGGTGTTTAAAGAAAAAGTTAAAAAATTTTTTAGAAATATAATGGCAACTGATACTTTTGATCAAAAGCGTGGTCTGCAATTTGCACACAGTTCCATAACTGTATATACGATTTTTGTTATTGTATTGATATGTTGCCCACTAATAATTGCTATAGCAGCAGGTGAAGTATTTCAACTTAATATGCTAATCCCAATAGCGTTGGTAACACTGGCTATATCATTAGTATTTAGCACAATTGTGTTTTTATTACGAACGCATTATAAGTATCTTGAGGTTATCTTATCAGCTGCTGTTATTCTAATTTTTATTAATGCTTTTATATTCCCTATGAGTGCAGGAATGTTAGATGGCAGAGAGCAGTTGATAAGAATTACTGACAGTTTATGGCCACTTGCACGCAACGGAGCTTTTTATCTGCTAATAATTGGGTTGATGATTTTATTTAGAAAACAATTACGTTTTTTAATTATCCCTATTGCACTATTTTCAGTTTTTTCTGTAATTACTAACGCTAATACAATGTTTAATATGAGCAATAACATAAACTCAGAGCTTAACAAAGAAGCTTTTGAATCGGTAACAGCATTTAGTACGGAGCAAAATATAGTAGTTATCGTTTTAGATATGACACAAGGTTCGTTGGTTGAACGGACATTTATGGAAAATCCGCATTTTTATGAAACCTTTAATGGTTTTACTATGTTTACTAGAGCATTTTCATCATTTCCATTTACACGTTTTAACAATAATGCTATTCAATCCGGTGTTTTTTACCCATCTGATGATTTGTTATGGGAAGATCAAAATCCACATTCATTACCAAATTCCTTTATGTCAGATATGCAAGAGGTTGGTTTCAGAGTTAATTTATTAGGCAGATTATTTGAAACTACAACAAATGGTGAGTTCCCTTATGTCGGTAGAGTTTCTCCAGAGGTAGAATTAACACTATATAACACAGTCGCAACAGCATCAGTTGCGAGGCTTACCGGATATTGGATGCGAGTACCATTTTTAGGTTTTTTATCTAGGTTTATTACAGAAAATGAAGTAGTAGAATCCGGTGCTTGGTTAGATACAGAGTTTGCGCTTGTAGTGGATGACACTAAAGAGAGCATAGCAATAACTGAGGCTCTAATCGACAATCTCAGGCTAGGGAACGATGAAAAAAAGTTAATGTATTTTTGGAATTATGGTACACATACTCCTGTACTTGTTTCCAGAGATGGCGAAATCAATACAGATGTTAACACCTTTTCATGGCATGGAATCTCAGAGGAGTTATACATAAATGAAATGTACTTCTTTTTTAATCAGCTTGAACGTTTATTTAATGTTATGCATGAGCTTGATGTTTATGATAATAGTTTAATTATACTCGTTGCTGACCATGGAACGTTTTTTTCTCCGGAAATGTGGGTTGAGCATGTTCATTACATACATAACTTTGAGTTAATGCAACGTAATTTCGGAAACTTTTGGCCTACTCAAACGTATAATCCAATATTAATGGTAAAACCTCCGTATGCTGATGGTTCTGCAATTGTTTCTTACAACCCTGCTTGGAATGGTGATGTTCGTAATATAATTAATTATTATTATGAAAATTGGACAAACACATCGGCTATTGATGTTTTAGCAAAAATTCGAGCAGAAAACTATGAAGTTCCTATTCTCTTTGGAGAATATAACATACCATTTACAGTATTTGGAGAGTCAATAGAGCTACACGAAATACTGTATATTACAGAATTATCTGATATACCGGATGTTTTTTATGCACATTCAGGGGTGTGGGGATAAAAATTATTTAACAATATACAAGTAATGCCATTCATAGTGTAGAATAAGTGAAAAATAGGTTGTAAATAATGCGTATATTAGTTGTAAGTCAGCACTTTTGGCCGGAGAGCTTTCGCATAAACGATATATGCGATGGTCTTGTTGAACGTGATTTTGAAGTAGATGTCCTATGTGGTATACCAAATTACCCAAAGGGATATTTTTATGATGGATATGGCTGGAACAAAAATCGACGTCAACAAAAAGGGAATATAAAAATCCGCAGATGTATAGAAATCAAACGCGGTAAAAACTCAAATATCAGAATATTTTTTAACTATATCTCTTTTCCATTTTTTAGTTTATTTTCTTTACCATATTTAATGAAACAAAAATATGACAAGATATTTATGTACCAAACATCACCTGTTTTAATGACAGTTACAGGGATTATGCTTGGAAGAATTAAAAAAATTGAAACCATAATGTATGTTCTCGATTTGTGGCCAGAAAATCTGTATACAGTGTTAAATGTAAAAAATAAGCTTCTTAGAAGTATCGCTTATCGTGTATCCTTGTGGCATTACCGCAAAGCGGATAAAATTATTGCTAACTCTAAAAAGCTCCTTGAAATTTTAAAGAACAGAACTAACAAGGATGATAATAAGATAACTTACATCCCACATTTTTGCGAAAAGCTTTATGAAAATACTGTACCTGATGAAAAGCTTATAGCACAGTTTAGCAATAGATTTAACATAGTGTATGCGGGAAATATAAGCCCTGCACAGTCTTTTGATACTGTTGTTTTTGCTGCCGATAAGCTAAAAAACGATGGTTATTCTGATATTAACTGGATTATTGTCGGTGATGGTATGTCAAGATTAGAGCTGGAAAAACAGGTTGAGCAAAAAGGATTAAGTGATTGTTTTACATTTGTTGGACATGTGCCAATGGAAGAAATCGCAAAGTATAGTTATATAGCAGATGGACTTTTTGCGTGTCTTTCAAAAAGTGAGATGTTAGATTGTGCTATACCGGCAAAAGTGTTTTCATATTATGCCGCAGGAAAACCTCTCGTACTGGCTATGGATGGTGAGGTGCAGCAAATTATTCACGATTCAGGAGCAGGATTTGTGGTTGATGCAGAGGATAGTGAAGGATTTGCAGATATGGTTATAAAACTATATAATACTAGTTTAGAAAAGCGAAAAAATATGAGCGAAAATGCTGAAAAGTATTACTTTGAGCATTTTGAAAGAAATAAAAACATGGATAAACTGGTTGAGTTTATTTTAGCAGTATGAGGTTGTAAATTAAATTGTGATAAATCTACAAGAGTTTAGTAATAACTTAGAGCAATTAAATGTATTTAAACTATACATTTTGTTTATGCTTATTGCAGCTGTTATTACACTAGTTGTATTGTTAATTTGCAAGGTTAAACTTGAATATATTTTCTTAGTCACAGCACTTATGCTGGGGACAATTATGATGTTTGTTATCACCCCATTGTCGCCACCTGATGAAATGATACATTATACTTCTTCGTATGCTTTATCAGGTTATTTAATTTTTGATGATAATCCCATGTTGGCTGATGTTAGACATTTTGACTACCGGGGTTTAACAAGCCATGAAAACGATCCGGATGCATATTTAAGATTGATGAGTGAAGGTGTGTTTAGACTTGAAGGTACAGCAGAAACTTATGATATTTCATCAATAGCAGGTCTACATTATCCGCTGAGCTATTTACCGCAAGCTATAGGTATCGCAATTGCAAGACTTTTAAACCTAAGTTTTCTTGGTGTTTTTTACTTTGGCAGGTTTTTTAATCTTTTATTTTATATGTTATGTGTGTTCTTTTCTATAAAAAGATTAAAAGCATTTAGACTACCATTTTTCATTATTGCACTATTACCTATGACATTACAGCTTGCTGCTTCATTTTCGTATGATACGTTTATTTTAGGAGTGTCTACACTATTTATAGTATATGCTATAAGTATTGTTCATGAAATGAAAACATTTAGATGGAGGGATTTTATAGTATTACTTATTTTAGCAATACTAATGGCAACGTTTAAAGCGGTATACTTACCGTTATTACTATTATTAATTTTTGTCATGTTAGCATGGATTAAGGAAAATAAACGAAAAGGATTAACAATGGTCGGAATTATTGTTACTTCGGTAGTATTGGTGTTTTTATATTTTAGCAGAGAGGTTATGAGTATATCCGGCGACGGTTTAAATTGGGAAGGTCATACTAACTACACCACCTCATTTATTATCACATATCCGATAGAAACTATTAGGATATTTATAAATACATTACGACATTATGGAGATATGTATTTTTATGGTATTTTTGGACATTATCTTAGTGGTCTTACTATGTTAATTCCAAAATATTACATATTTATTATTGTTCTATTCCTTATTATCAGTTTATTTTATGGTAAAAAAGATGAATGGCAACCGACCATACCGGAACGATTTACTTATGCATTTATTTCTGTTATTATTATTGGGCTTTGTATGCTTGCTATGTTTTTAGGATGGACAAGTGATTTTAGAAATATAATCTTAGGTGTACAGGGTCGTTATTTTTTACCGGTATTGCCTCTTATACTGTTGATGTTCAAAAACAACATTGTAGTTTTTACTGTTAGATTTTATAGAAATTTTATTCTGGTTGGATATACAACCTTAATAGTTCGTATTATTTTTTATGTAGTTGAGCAAACAGTTATATCATATAACGATTGGTGATGATGATGGAGCAAAAAAAAGTTGCAATTCTTATATCAACATATAATGGTGAAAAGTATATTGCTGACCAGTTTGAGAGCATCTTTGCTCAAACATATAAAAACATTGATATATTTGTGCGAGATGATGGTTCTACAGATGGTTCTCTTGATATATTACGAAATTATGAGAAACAGGGAAAAATCAACCTTGTTGAGGACAAGAACATAGGAGTTTGGCGTAGTGTAAACTGGCTGGCGAAAAATACAAAAGGGTATGATTATTACTCTTTTGGTGATCAAGATGATATATGGATGCCGGATAAAATAGAAAAAGCTGTTAATGCGTTAAATAACATGAAGCAGGATGTACCTGCGCTTTATTTTTGTAATTATGATTATTATGATGGTGAAATGAAATTTCTATCTCATAAGAAACCGATAGATATTGATTTAACATTTATTAATTCTTTAGTTAATTTCTTTGCGTATGGATTTACATGCGTTATTAATGAGCCAATGAAATTATTGTTCTTGCGAGTATCACCTGAGGTATTATTTCCTCATGATTATTTGTTTTTGATATTAGGCACAGCTTTAGGAAATGTAGTTTATGATGGCAATTATATATCTGCCAAGTATAGAAGACACGGAAAAAATGTCTCTGTAACCGATGAGAGTTTTATTAAGATATTCTTATGGAGAGTTAAGAATTTCCTTATAAATGATTCATTTAAGTATGTAGATAAATGGAATATGATAAATGAGATTTATGGTGAGGACCTTTGTTTAGAAAACAAAAAAATACTCAGATGGTTTATAAGCAGTAAATACAACATAAAAAATGCTTTTCGGAGAGCTTTTTATCCAAAAAGATTTAGAGGTAAACTTTTTGATGAAATAACTCTTCGTTTAATGTTTATTATAGGAAAAATATGATGTCTGATAGTAAATGTAAAACAATACTAAATAAGAGATATATAGTTTATGATGCTTTATTTAAATATAGATATATCGTAGCTATTTTGGTGTTTATATTGCTTGTGGTTAACAAGATTCATTTCTCATCAATTGGTGTATTTAATGACTTGATTCAACCAAATATAACTACAGATAATATGTCACCATTATTTGGTATGCTTAGAAACCCTCGCACCAGTGATGAATGGTTAGTTGTTACACCTTCATTTCTTTCTGCTCAGTTTGGAGCATCACCGTATGGTGAGATTAACGAAATCTTACGTGGTGGGGCAACTGAAAACATGCCATTTTTTATCTATATTAGTATAGCGACTCTGGCATACCCTTTTAATTTCTTTTTTATACTGGGAGTTGAATATGGTTTAAGTGCGAGGTGGGTTGGTACATTATTTACAACAATAATGGTAGCATTTGAGTTTATATATATAATCACTAAAGGCAATAGAACAGTTGCTGTGATTGGAGCGTCAGTTATAGCCCTTTCACCATTTGTTCAATGGTGGGCTTATGTACCTTTCATAACAGCAGGATTAGGTTCAATAGTATGCTTTTACTACTTTATTTCTACAAAGAGTAAGATTAAGAAGCTGCTCTTATCTTTAGGAATAACTGTATTTTTCTCACAATTTATATTACCTGTTTATCCTGCGTGGCAAGTACCGGCAGGGTACTTATATTTAGGACTATTAATATGGATTATTATAGAAAACCGCAATAAGATTAAACAACTAAAAATTGTTGATTGGGGTATATTAAGCTTATCAGTTGTTCTGATTATTGTTATTGTAACAGCCTATATAAAAGGGTCTGCAGACTATATAAGCACTATGTCAAATACTGTATATCCGGCAGCCAGACTAGAAACCGGCGGGGGCATTACTTTAAGTCAATTTATTAACAGAGCAATGAATGGTGCTGTTTTTGCTCCGATGTCATATTTTCGCACAGTGATTTACGAAGCGCATTTAAATATAACTGAGTTTGGTGGATTTTACACATTATTCCCTTTACCGGTTATACTTTCTATTTTTTATATGATTAGGAAAAAAAAGGTAGATTCTCTAAGTTTAATACTAATAATAATATCAGGAATATTGGGTTCTTATATTTACCTTGGATGGCCGGAGTGGCTTTCTAAAATCACATTAATGGCATATTCTATGTCAAGACGTGTTTTAGATATTTTTATTTTCATACAAGTAATAATGTTCTTATATGCATTGTCAGGGTTTGCTAATGATGAAAAAGTTAAGAATAATTCCGGTTGTACTTTTAGTATAAAAACTCTTCAATTAGCAATTATTGTTGCTGCATTTTTTACATTTTCCGCTTTATTCTTTAATGAAAAAACGTTTACAGTACCGATAAGTACAATATTTTTCTTTATACAATTCGTCGGATTCATAGTTGTTTTATACAGTATGTTCGATTTAAAGAAGAATAAGTATATATTTAAAACAGCCGCTGCTTATTTAGTTTGTTTATCACTTGCAACGTGGCTGACAATAAATCCTGTAATGAAAGGTTTAGATGTTATTTACGAGAAGCCATTGTCAATAAAGATTCAAGAGTTAGCTAATGATACTGATGAGAAATGGATTTCTCTGATGTTTGAGGGTCAAGGATTTCTAGTTGCATCAGGAGCTTCAACAATTAACTCGACGAATTTTTATCCGAATTTGGAACTCTGGCATAGATTAGATCCGGAGCGGATGTATGAAGATATTTATAACAGATACGCACATGTTATAGCATTCATTACAACAGAACCCACAAGATTCGAATACTATAGTCATGATCATATTGGATTAGTATTATCGATAGATGATTTCGAGATTGTTGGATTAAAATATATACATACACCATATCCACTTGATGATTATGGTGGAAAGTTAGAACTGATTTATGCAGAAGATGGTGCGTTCATATATATGGTGTGTTATAATAACTAGTTGAAGAAATTGGTGAAGTTATTTATGATAGATATGACAAAAAATGATAATATGAATATAGAAAAAGATAAAAAAACAAAAGTATTAGTTTTATCGCATTTGGCATTTAGTGAAACAAAAAATGTTGGGAAAACACTGTCATCGTTATTTCGTAACTGGCAGTCTGATCAATTAGCACAGTTTTACATTTTTAATGAAATTCCGGATTTTGATGTTTGTTATGAGTATTATAGAATAACTGACTACGATATATTAGAAGCAAATATTAGGTTTAAAACTGCAACAGGTGTTGAAATAAATAAGACAAATACAACAAAAAAAACTGTAGAATATGAAAATGCCGACGAAATAAAAGGTGTCCATAAATTAATATATAAAGGTCTAGAGAAAAGGATGCCGGTTCTTGAGCTTGCCAGAGAAGTAGCATGGCGACAAAGTAAATGGATGTCACCGGAGTTTATTAAATGGTTGGATACATATAACCCCGAAGTAATTTTCATCTTAGGGAGTAACTACTCATTTTTCTATAAAATAACATTATGGATTCAACAGCGCTTTAATGCTCGTATATTTTTATTTATGACAGATGACTACACTTTTGTACGTTCACGTATTTCTCCATCTGCATGGATAAACCATATTCGTTATATGAGATGGCTTAGCAAAATCATTAATAAAGCAGAGAAATTATTTGTAATTAGCTCTGTTATGCGCGACGAGATTTCTGAAAAATACAAGAAAAATAATATCGACATAATAACAAATGGTATAAAAGAAGTTCAAAATCCTGTGGAAACTATAGCAGATGATGGAATTTTACGATTTCTTTATGCAGGTTCTGTTCATAGTAATCGTTGGAAGGTATTGTGTAAAATTGGTGCTTGTCTTAGAATGCTCGAAAAAGAAGGATTAAAAGCAAATTTAGAGATTTACTGCTCATTAACACCATCAAAGGAAATATTAAAAGAGTTCTCGAAATATCCTAATGTGAAATTTAAAGGGTCATTAAATGCAAGTGAATTAGAGCAGAAGATATTAAGCAGTAATGTCTTAGTTCACGTAGAAGCATTTGACCGAAGAAGTATTAAAACCACAAGATTATCAATATCAACAAAAATACCTGAATATATGATGAGCAATCGCTGTATACTAGCTATTGGACCACAAAAAGTAGCATCAATACAGTACTTGGTTGATAATGATGCTGCTTTGTGCATTACATCTGAAGATGAACTACTTATAACAAAAATGTTGAAAAAACATATTTTTGATTCTGAGTATAGACAGCAAATGGCAAATAACGCTAAACAGGTCGCTATAGCTAATCATATCATTAGTGAAATGCAAGATAAACTGTACAATGATATATTAAACTGCTAGAATGGTGAAATAATATGAAAACACTAATAATTGTGCCTTGTTATAACGAAAGCGAAACAATATTGACCTTGTATCGTGAAATATGCGAGAAAACTACCTGTGATGTGATTGTTATTAACGATTGCAGCACTGATAGTAGTAAGGATATTATGACCTTGAACAATATCCCGCATATAGATTTACCATTAAATCTAGGTATCGGCGGCGCTGTTCAAACGGGGTATCGTTATGCTTTGCAAAATGGGTATGATATAGCTATTCAAGTTGATGGTGATGGTCAGCATGATCCGTCTTGGATTGACAATTTGATAGAACCCATAATAAAAGGTGATGCCGACATGGTTATTGGCTCCAGATTTATTGATAATAAAGGATTTCAATCATCAGTTATGCGTAGATTTGGAATTAGGTTCTTCAAAACGCTCATTTTTTGTTTAAGCGGGAAACGTATTACTGATGCAACAAGCGGATTTAGAGCAATAAACCGTAAGGGTATGATACTTTTTGATAATTATTATGCCAAGGATTATCCTGAACCGGAGAGTAATATGCTTGCGTTAAAAAACAAACTGATTGTTAAGGAAATACCTGTTACAATGCGAGAAAGACAAGGTGGAGTATCGTCAATATCACCATCAAAGTCTGTTTATTATATGTTTAAGGTATCGATTGGGATAATAATAACCTCATTAAGAGAATACCCGCCATTAAATAACTGATGAAGGAGTAAAACAGTGTTACTTGGACTTCGTATCTTAATGTTAGTAGTAATAGTTATAATGTTTGTGTTTTTTATAATTTTATTACGAAAACAAAAACTTGAATTAAAATATTGTTTGATATGGATTGTTGCTTTAATTGGCATAGCAGTTTTATGCATTTTCCCGCCTTTGCTTGATAAAATATCATATTTACTAGGTATAGATACACCTGTAAACACGTTGTTTTTAATATGTATAGCGTTTTTAGCATGTATCTGTATTAGTCTGACTGTTGTTGTGTCAAGTTTATCTGACCAATTAAGGAAACTAACGCAAAATATAGCAATTTATGAGTTTGAAATATCACAGCAAAATGTTAAAGATGCAAATGAACAAAGTCTTAGAAAAGAGGATTAACCATGTTTAAAAACAAAACACTGCTCATAACAGGAGGGACAGGTTCCTTTGGAAATGCGGCATTACGACGCTTTTTAAATACAGATATTGGAGAAATACGCATTTTTAGCCGTGATGAAAAAAAACAAGATGATATGCGGAACATTTATGCAAATGACAAAATAAGGTTTTATGTTGGTGATGTGCGTGACCCAAAAAGTGTTCATAAGGTTATGAAGGGTGTGGACTATGTATTTCAAGCAGCGGCATTAAAGCAAGTACCGTCATGTGAGTTTTTTCCGCTGGAAGCAGTGCAAACTAACATAATCGGCACAGAAAACGTGCTGGAAGCTGCGATTGAGCACGATGTTGAGAAGGTTATATGCTTGTCCACTGATAAAGCTGTGTACCCGATAAATGCAATGGGTATGTCAAAAGCACTTATGGAAAAAATCGCAGTTTCTAAAGCTCGTGCACCGGGTGAATCAAAAACCGTGATATGTGTTACCAGATATGGAAATGTTATGTGTTCGAGAGGTTCTGTTATACCACTCTTTATAAATCAGATAAGTGCAGGAAATCAGCTCACCGTAACAGACCCAAGTATGACACGCTTTATGATGTCACTTGATGATGCTATAGACCTTGTTTTGTTTGCGTTTAATGAAGCGAAAGGTGGAGAGCTTTTTATACAAAAAGCACCGGCAAGTACAATTGAAGATTTGGCGATAGCTGTTAGTGATATATTCGGTGGTGATAAAAAACCTCGCATAATCGGCACAAGACATGGTGAAAAACTTTATGAATCTTTGTTAACTCGTGAAGAGCTAGCAAAAGCTGTTGAATTTGAAGATTATTACATGGTACCAATAGATGCAAGAGATCTTAACTATGCAAATTATTTTGCATCAGGTTTAGAAAAAGAAATACCAAAAGAGGATTACACATCGCACAATACAAAGCGTTTGAAAATTGATGAGTTAAAAGAATTATTATTATCATTAGATTATATTCAAAATGCATTAGAAACAGGTAAAGCAGGAGAAGGGTATTAATTTGAAATTACTGGTTACGGGGTCGGATGGATTTCTGGGTAGAAATCTTATAGCACGAATAAATGCAGAGAACATTGGAGATGTGTTATCTTATGATTTATTTTGTGATAAAAAAACATTAGCAGATTATGTTAAAAATGCTGATGTTATCATACATCTGGCAGGAGTAAACAGACCAAAAGCTGAGTCAGAGTTCTATACCGGCAACTTAGAGCTTACTGAGGAGTTAATTAAACTCGTAAATCTGCATAATTCAAAAGCACCAATCATTTTCTCATCAACAACACAGATTGGTAATGGTAGTGAGTACGCAAACAGCAAAGAGATGGCTGAGAAAGCACTTATAGATTATCAAAAAAGCACAGGTAATGATGTTTTTATATATCGATTCCCGGGGTTATTTGGAAAATGGAGTCAACCTAATTACAACACCGTTGTTGCAACCTTTTGTTATAATATCGCAAGAGATATTCCGATTGAAATCCGTGATCCAAATTATGAGCTGACATTATGTTATGTTGATGATGTGGTTGATTTAATATTAAAAACAATAAAAGAACGAAAACTACAGAGCATAGAACCTTTATATAAAATCACATTAGGTCAACTCGCAGCAAAGATTTCCGATTTTGCTTCAAAAGAGGATATATTAAACATTGCAGATATGAGTGATTTATTAACAAAGAAGCTCTACGCAACATATATATCATTTTTACCGGAGGATAAGCTGTCGTATCATTTAACAATGCATGAGGATGAGCGGGGTAGTTTTACAGAGGTTTTACATTTGCCAAAACATGGGCAGGTGTCGGTAAGCACCACAAAACCGGGTATCACAAGAGGTGATCATTGGCACGATACAAAGAGCGAAAAGTTTTTAGTTGTAAACGGTAAAGGTATAGTCAGGCTGCGGAGGATAAATACATCCGACATTATAGAGTACCCCGTAAGTGCTGATAAAATGGAGGTTGTTGATATACCTCCCGGATATACACACAACTTTACAAACACCGGTGATGTTGATATGGTAACAGTTATATGGGTAAATGAGCTATTAAATAAAGACAAACCGGATACATTTTTCGAAAAAGTATAAAACAGAGATTACCAACAAGAACTGTCATTGCGAGGAAAAAGGAGAAAACTTATGAAAAAGCTTAAGGTTATGACGATATTAGGTACAAGACCTGAAATTATAAGGCTTTCTGAAATTATAAAGTTATGTGAAATTGATTTTGAGCATATATTAACTCACACAGGTCAAAACTATGATTATAAGTTAAATCAGGTGTTTTTTGAGGAGCTTGGTTTATCAAAACCGGATCATTATTTAGATGTGGCAGGTGGTAATTTAGGTGAGTCTCTTGGAAATATCATAAGCCGTTCTTATACATTATTACAAGATATAAAACCTGATGCAGTGCTAATTTTGGGTGATACCAACTCGGCACTTTCTGCAATATCTGCAAAACGGTTAAAAATCCCGATTTTCCATGTAGAAGCCGGAAATCGCTGCTTTGATGAGAATCTTCCTGAGGAAGTAAACCGCCGTATTGTTGACCATACAAGTGATGTAAATCTATGCTATTCGGAGCATGCACGGCGTAATTTGCTTGCTGAAGGTAAACCTCCCGAGTACACTTTTGTAATCGGTTCACCTATGACAGAGGTACTAAAGGTACACATGGAAGCTATAGATAACAGCAATATTTTAGATGAACTTAATTTAGAAAAAAATAAATTCATCTTACTTTCTGCACATAGAGAAGAAAATATTGATAATGAAAAGAACTTTTTATCACTGATGAATGCGATAAATATCGTAGCAGAACAGTATAATATGCCTGTGATTTACTCAACACACCCAAGAAGTGCAAATATCATTAAAGTACGTAGCTTTGTATTTCATAAAAATGTGCGTAGTATGGAGCCGTTTGGGTTTTTCCCATATAATAAGCTGCAAAAAAATGCGTTTTGTGTAGTTAGTGATAGTGGTACACTTCCTGAGGAAACTGCATATATGGACTTTCCTGCTGTTTGTATTCGTACCAGTACAGAAAGACCGGAGGCTATGGATAAAGGCAGGTTTATACTTGGTGGTATTAGTACCGAGTCATTGCTACAGTCAATTGATATAGTTGTAAAACCAAGAGCGACAGCACCTGTAAACGATTATATTGATACAAATGTTTCTGTAAAAGTAACAGGGATTATACAAAGTTATACAGAAATAATAAATCAAAGAGTATGGAGAAAATGAAACAAACTCTGAAAAAGATATGTATGAAAGTACCTCCGCTGCGTTTGTTGTGGAAGGGTTTTAGTAATGTAAAAAATCTTGGATTTTCTGCAACCTGGCGAAAGTGTGTAAAAAAAGTTAAACAAACAAAGGTTTATCAAAAAGCAAAGAAAAAGTATGAATACAACCCTCGCAGACTTCGCAAGCAACAAAAGCGAAAGTTTGATGCGGATATAAGATTCAGCATAATTGTTCCTCTATATAATACGCATGAAAAATATCTTGAAGATATGATAAAATCTGTTATTGCACAAACATTTCAGACTTGGCAACTGTGCTTGGGTGATGGAAGTGATGCTGATAATACAAAGGTGCAAATAATTTGTGAGAAATACATAAAAAAAGATAAACGTATCGAGTATCGCAGATTTGATAAAAATGAAGGTATATCCGGCAATTCAAACAAATGCTTAGAAATGGCGACCGGGAATTATATTGCACTTTTAGACCATGATGATATTTTACATCAATCCGCGTTATATGAAGCTGCTGCAGTGATTGAAAGATTTGATGCTGATTTTATCTACACAGATGAAAACACATTTAATGAGACTATCAGTGATGCGTTTCAACCACATTATAAGCAAGATTTTGCACCTGATAATCTACGTGCAATAAATTATATTTGTCATTTAACAGTTTTTAAAGCATCTCTACTGGAAAAAACGGGACGTTTTCGTAGAGACTATGATGGTGCGCAAGACCATGACTTGATTCTACGATTAACAGAACAAGCTGATAAAATTGTACATATTCCAAAGATTTTATACTATTGGCGTGCACATAAAGCATCAACTGCTGCTGATCCGGAATCTAAAGGATACACACATCTGGCAGGTAAAAGAGCTATTGTTGACCATTTGGAGCGTGTTGGACTTGCCGGAACTGTTGAAGACAGTCCACTTGCCAATACACACCGTATAAAATACGAGATAAACGGAGAGCCATGTATTTCAATAATAATCCCAAACAAAGACCATATAGATATTTTAGACAAATGCTTAAAATCGATTAAAACATTAAGTACATATAAAAATTATGAGATTATTATTGTAGAAAATAACAGTGAAAATAACGAAACCTATGAATACTATAAAAGCATCGAAAATAAAGATAATATTAGGGTTGTATTTTGGAATGGAATTTTTAATTTTTCAGCTATAAATAATTATGGTGCAGGTTTTGCAAATGGTGAGTATTTACTTTTATTAAACAATGACATTGAGATAATTTCAGCAGACTGGATGCAAGAAATGTTAATGTACGCACAGCGTCCTGACGTTGGAGCTGTGGGTGCAAAGCTTTATTATCCTGACGATACAATTCAGCACGCCGGAGTGATACTTGGTGTTGGTGGTGTTGGAGGGCATGCACACAAATACTTTAAGCGTGATGCTTACGGATATATGAACAGATTAATTTATGCTCAAAACTTATCTGCCGTTACTGCTGCATGTATGATGATACCAAAAGCACTTTTTGATGAACTGGGTGGACTTGACGAGCGTTTTGTGGTAGCATTTAATGATGTAGATTTGTGTCAACGAATACGAAAAGCCGGGTATTTAATTGTGTTTACTCCGTATGCCGAGATGTATCATCATGAATCAAAATCGCGCGGATATGAGGACACCGAAGAAAAGAAAGCAAGATTTAAAAGTGAGATTGATTTATACCAATCATTGTGGTTAAAGGAAATTGAGGCAGGTGACCCCTACTATAATCCAAACTTAACCTTAAAACACGAGGACTTTTCGGAATGTTAAAAATAACTGTTAACATCTTAACAACACCCAAAATGTTAATGCAAGAGGTCGCAACCCGGTTTCTTGAAGAACCAATGTCTGATCTTTTATTAATAAACGAAGATGTAATTTTACATAATGAAGCAGTAGAAAAGCTAAAATCAACACTTGATATAACAGAAAAACATGCTATAGCTGTCGGACAGGTGATAGAGAATAAAAAGAGTCTTATAAAAACCGCAAACGAATATTTACCGAGATACTCAATAACAATAGATGTTAAAGCAGATTGTATTTTAATCAAACGCTCTGTTATTGATAAATTGGGGTTTTTAGATGAAACTTACGAGAGCTTAAACATGGCTCTTTTAGATTTTTATTGCAGGATAAATGTCTATGGATTTTCAACAGTGGTAGCACATCACGCGATGTATTCGTACAAAAATGAAGAGATATGTAATGAAACAAACGAAAACGATACAGAATTGTTTCTATCTCGATATGCCGGATATTGGCTTAAAAAGGAAAAACGCTTTGAGTTATATGGTGAAAACCCATGTGTGAGGTTCTTAAAATTAATAGATAAAGACTATTATCCCAAGAAAAGAATATTGTTTGATTGTATGGCGATGCCAGTTAAATATTGCGGTACATCGGAGTATTTAACTACACATTTTGAAGCATTTACACGTTTATTTTGTGAGAAATATGAAATATTCCTCTACATAACACGTGAAGCTGACGAGTTTTTTAGGTTTTCAGAAAAATATGATAATATCTATTACCCTGATACACTTGAAGGGAAGTTTCATCTTGGTTACGCACCAAATCAGCTTATGTTTTATGAGCATCAAGTGACATTAAATAAGCATTGTTTGAAGATTGTTCAGTCAATACTTGATATTATTATTGTCAGGGTTGATGAGCATGTAGCGGTTGACGGAACAGGTGATATAGAGCTTGGTATAAAGCTTAGTGACGGGATTATTTTCATCAGTGATTTTTCTGCTAAGGATTTCCAAGCGTATTTTAAAACAAAAGAGCTTAAAGAGGATAGTATAAAATATAAAACAATTTATATAACATCTATGTTGGAAGATCCTAAAAAAGATGATTATGAGCTACCGTTTGATGAGTATTTCTTAATTGTTGGCAACTCTTATAAACACAAGGCTTTAAATGAAGCAATTGAAGCTGTTGCAAATACAGAAAACAATTATATTGTATTGGGTTATGGAGATAACGAATATATAAAAGATAATGTCTATGGATATAGCAGTGGTTATCTGGATGACGACTTTGTGAGCTATCTATATAAAAACTGTGTAGCTGTGGTATTTCCGAGCCTTTATGAAGGGTTTGGACTGCCTATTGTTGTAGCGTTTAAAAACCATAAAAAAGTCATATTAAATAATAATGAATTAAGTAGAGAGCTATTTAAACTCTTTGAAAAGCATAAAGAAAGTATGATCTTTTTTGATACTTTTAATGAAATCCCAACGATTATAGATAATGTTGAATCATTTACAGATGTTATTACTACTTATGATGATATAATAGATAGACCTGTTACTGAGATGGAGATGTTTTTTGATGAAATCTTAAACACTCCGGTTAATAAAGAAAAGCTAACGGCACGTTATAATATGTTTAGTTTGATTTCTTCACGGGTAGAAACAAGTGTAAATAATCGTATAGAACCTTATGTTAAGGAAAATGAACGACTGTACGGTGAAACCCAAGAGTTAATTGCTGAAAAAAATGTGTTATTTAATGAAAAAGAAGAATTAAATGCTACTTTAAACTATATGTATGCTCAATTTAATGATTATAAATTAATGTCGATGATGAAGTTTGCACTTAAAGAACACATAAAACACAGAAGACCGGGATTAAAGAAAATAGTTACTAGGAATAAACCAAGTTAATTAGGTTTGCGACGTGGTAATCCATAGATTTTGAAATATATTATTAGAAAGGAAGTTAGCAATGAAACTTATAGTTATGGCAGGTGGTTCCGGCACAAGGCTTTGGCCCTTAAGCAGAACAAATTACCCTAAGCAATTTATGAAGCTCGCAGGTAGAGAAAAATCAGTATTTCAGGACACTATCGCAAGGTGCTTACTTATAGGTGACCAAAGCGATATATACTTAGTTACAAGTGAGAACTACTCAAAACTAATAAACAAACAACTTGCAGAAATGAATGTAACGGTACCGGAGGAACAAATCCTCTTTGAGCCGGAAGCTAAGAACACACTTCCTGCTATTATGTTCGCAGTGCAAACAATACGGGAAAAAGGTGATGATATATGCGCAGTCTTTTCATCAGACCATATAGTAGACAACCCACAAGCATTAGCTGATGCCGTAAAAGCTTCGGTAAACCTTGCAACTAAAGGTTTTGTGACTTTTGGAATTAAACCTGATAAGCCTGTAACAGATTATGGATATATTAGGCTTGGAAATCCTTTGCAGGGTGGTTTTGAGGTTATGGAGTTTAAAGAAAAACCAAACCATGATACTGCTGTAAAATATGTAAATGAGGGTTACTTATGGAACAGTGGTATATTTGTATTTCAATCAGAGTTGTTTGAAGAAGCTGTTATGAACTACAGTCCGGAGGTTTACGAGGCATTTAGAACATCTGATGTAGAAGAAACCTTTAGCAAAACACCTTCAATATCGGTGGATTATGGGTTAATTGAAAGAATGGACAATGTGTATTGTGTTCCACTAGATGCAGGTTGGAGCGATTTTGGCACATTTAACACATTTTTTGAAAAACAACATGCAAAACGTGATAGTGCAGGCAATGTCCAGTTTGGTTCAGAGATAATGATGAACTGTACCAACAACATTGTTTATGCGGAAAAAGATAAAGCTATAACACTAATTGGTGTGTCGGATATTGTTGTTGTAGACATGGAAGATGCTCTGCTTATATGTCACCGTGATCAAACACACAAAATTCGTGATGTGGTAGCAAAACTAACTGAACGCGAAGACGGTAGAGTTCACGACTATCATAAGGACAACTAAATGGTTTCTATTATAGTTCTTAATAAGGATAAAATTTCGTATTTAAAGACTTGTATTGAGTCAGTTCTTGAGCTGACAACATACAAGAGGTATGAGATTGTTATTGTTGAGAATAATAGTACAGAAAAAGAGACATTCGCTTATTACGAGACACTAAAAAAGCATAAGAACATCCGTATTCTGGAGTATAAGGAAATTGAGTTTAATTACCAGAAAATTATCAACTTCGCTGTAAAAAACTGTAGCTCTGAATATATTGTTCAACTTAATAACGATACAAAACTACTTACTCCAAACTGGCTCGAGTTGATGATTGGGGTGGCAAAAAACAAAGATGTTGGAGCGGTTGGGTGTACTTTGTATTTCCCTGATAATACCATTCAACATGCAGGAGGTTTTGTATCAGATGAGGAACCGTATTCAGGGCATATAAATGCAGGTATGCCAAAGGACACATGGTATTCGCAGGAAAATCAAAGAAGAGTACATGAAGTAACATGGGTTACCGGCGCGTGTTTAATGAGCCGAAGAAGTGTTTATGAGCAAGTTGGTTATATGGATGAACAATATCGAACATTTTACGGTGATGTGGATTTTTGTTTGAAACTAAAAGCTGCCGGTTTATCCATTATGATGCAGCCAAAGGTTGAGTTCATTCATTATGAGGGAATCACACGAGGATATTATCAAGAGCCGGAGTTATATAAGATATATGAAGAAGATAAAAGTCTTTTTACGAAAAAAAGAGTAAAAAAAATACTCATATATAATCCATCACTGTATGTGCTTGGCGGTGGTGAAAAATATATGGGGTATTTGTGTCAGTTTCTTGAAGAATTTTACCCCGATGCTGAGATTGACATATTAACAAACAAATTCTTATACGATGAGTTTAATAACGATGAAGATAGAATTTTAGAGAAATTAACAAAACGATTTGATTTACACCTTAATCGTACAAAAATAGTAAAAATTGATATAGATAAAAAAGAAACATTCGAAGAGATGCACGGGAGTAATCAAGCAATAACAGATAAAACCGCAGAATATGACCTGTTTATAAACTTTATGTTTCTTAGTAAACAGCAAGGAAAAGCAAAAAAGAATGTCTATATCTGCATGTTTCCGCCAAAACCGAGTGATGGTGTGAGCAGCCTAGCAGATGAACAATTTATAGATAGTTATGATATGTTCATACCAATTTCAGAGTTTTCAAGAGACTGGTTAATTAAATACTGGGGAGAAAAACTAGAGTACAAAATCATTTATCCACCGGTTTTTAAGAAACAAGAAGCTGTTGAAAATTATGATGAAGCTAAAAAAGAAAATATAATACTAAGTGTAGGTAGATTTTTCGCAGGTGGACATTGTAAAAAACAACTTGAGCTTGTTAGGATTTTCATAAAAAACATAAAGAAGCTAAAAGATTATGAGCTGCATTTAGCAGGTGGTGTAAGTGATAATCCATCTGATATTTTATACGTTGATGAGATAAAAACGCTGGCTGACAGTTACCCTGTATTTATTCACACAAATGCCAAAACAGAAGAAATAACCTCACTTTTTGAAAAAGCAAAAATCTTTTGGCATGCAACAGGATATGATGAGGATATAAATATCGAACCATATAAGGCAGAACACTTTGGAATTACCACTGTTGAAGCTATGAGTAATGGTGCTGTACCGGTTGTGATAAACAAAGGTGGACAGCCTGAGATTGTTGATGATGGTATAGATGGTTATCTTTGGAATAACGAAAGTGAATGTATCAAAAAAACATGTATATTAATAAACGATGAAAAACAAAGAGTTAAAATGGCAAAACAAGCTATAAAAAAAGCTGAGAATTACACTGTTGAGTCTTTTAATAAACGATGCAAAACTGTGTTTGAAGCTATTAAATCTAATGAAAAAGTAGAGATGATAGAAACAGAAGCAATTTGTGAACTAGACAAAAAAGCGAATAGTAATCGTATAAATATAGCTAATCATATAAAAAATTCACGATGGTTAAAGCTCGGGCGAAGGCTTGGATTTGTTAAGTGGATTGATGAGTTTGATGATAGTGATTTTGTTGATGATTCTGATAATTTGGTAGTAGAAATTGACATAAATGAAATCGAAGGGTTTAAATCAACCGGTATTGAACAGTATATTTCTCAGCTATTAGAAGCGATGAATTCGATTGCACCACAGAATATTTATCGTCAATACAATGCTATGAATAATGAAAAAAGGATTCCGGATATTGTACATTCTGCACGTAACGAGTTTTTAGACCATCCAAGTGCAGCAAAGGTGTATACATTATACGATTTATCATTTTTAGAAATCCCGGAAACACATATTGATATTACAGTAAAAAACTGCATGTCTGCAATAAATAGTGCTTCACAAAATGCCGATATGTTTATCGCAATATCAGAGCATACAAAAAATACATTTCTAAAACATTTCCCACATATAAAAGCAGAAAAAGTACATGTTATTCCACTGTCATATCGTAAAAAACTTTTAGAATCAATTGATATAAAAAATGAACTAAAATCACTTGTTATAAATGTTGATAAACCATTTTGGCTTTTTGTCGGAACACTAGAACCACGCAAAAATATAACAGCACTCATTCGTGCATACATAAAACTCCATAACGAAGGAGAAACCTTCCCATTATATATTGCCGGAAAAGAAGGATGGTTAACCGAAGAAATACACAAGGAGATAGAAGCTGCAAATATTGGAAAAAACTTACGTTTATTAGGATATGTAACAGAAAGTCAGTTAGCAACATTGTATAAAGCTTGTTATGCTGTGGTATATCCGTCCTTGTATGAGGGTTTTGGGCTTCCTATTTTAGAAGCAATGTCACTTGGTGCAGCGGTCATCACAAGTAATACAACGTCAATGCCTGAGGTTGGTGGAGATACTGTGCTCTACGTTGACCCACATAACATTGACGATATATATGAAAAAATGAAAACTCTACAAAATGATAAAAAACTACGAGATAACTTAGGTAAAAAAGGTAAAGAACGTGCAATAAACGAGTTTTCATGGGAGAAAACAGCTATACTAACGCTTGAATGTTATCAAGAAGCGATAAGAATAAGAAAGCAGCAAGAAAACATAAAAACACCGGAAATAAATGAATATAAAGATTACGTGGATACTGTATTCCAAGCAGGTAAAAAAAGTAAAGATTTCGTAGAATATAAAGAAAATAACATTACTTTTTCTAATGAAGATGTGAAACCAATAGCTTGTTATCTAACGCAGTTTCATACTATTCCGGAAAACGATAAATGGTGGGGTAAGGGCTTTACAGAGTGGACTAATGTAACAAAAGCAGTACCGCATTTTCCCGGCCATTATCAACCACACTTACCGTTGGAGACTTTTTATGATTTATCTGATATAAATGTGATGAAGGAGCAAGTAAAACTCGCAAAAAATTATGGTATATATGGATTTATGTTCCATTTTTACTGGTTTAAAGGTAAGAGGTTGCTGGAAAAACCATTTGAAAACTATTTAAACGCAAAAAAGGACTTAGATTTCCCATTTTGTGTAAATTGGGCGAATCACAGTTGGACAAGGATATGGGACTCCTCAGAGGATAATGTTTTGCTTGAACAAACATATTCTGAAGAAGACGATTTAGCATTTATAAAAGAGGTATCGAGCTATTTTTCTGATAAAAGATACATCAGAGTTAATGGAAAACCTATAATTTCTGTAAATAATCCGGGATTTATGCCTGATATAAACAAAACAATTGATATATGGCGTGATTATTGCAGAAAAAATGAAATAGGAGAAATACACATAATTGGTACTGATAATAGTGAGTTAAATCCACTAATATATAACTTAGACGGTGCAATAGCCCAAGCACCGCATGATATTGGTAATCATATAATTGAGGACTTACGAAAAGAGATTTTATCTGCAAATGGTAAAAGTATGTGTTATATTTACGATATGGAAGAGTATGTGAGAAGAAAACTATATAGAACTGATGGTAGAGATTTGATGTACAGGGGGATAATCCCAACATTTGACAATTCTGCAAGACGTATAGATGATTTGCATATATTTGATGTTTCTCCAAAACTTTATAAAGAGTGGCTTAGTGATATAATTAAGGATGCTGAGAAAAACTTTGACAGTGGTAACAGATTTGTTTTTATTAACGCGTGGAATGAGTGGGCAGAAGGTGCACATTTAGAACCGGATCGAAAATATGGATATGCTTTTTTGCAAGCAACAGCGGATGCGGTATTAGAGTCGAGGAATAACAGATGAAAAAGATTGTGGCAACAGTTGCAATAAAAAATGAAGCTGATATTGTTGAGTCTTTTTGTCGTTACACTTTATCTTTTTGTGATATTATGCTTGTGTATGAAAACCACAAAAGCAGCGATAATACCCGTGAAATACTGACAAAACTAATATATGAAGGACTTTCTATCTATTTTGAAGATGATGAAGATAAAAATTATGAGATTGCAAAAAAAGAACTTATAAAAATCGCAGCAAATAAGTATAATGCAGACCTGGTAATACCTTTAGATACAGATGAATTCTTATATCATATTGATGGGATTAACCCGCGGGAAACACTTGAGAAAATGCAAGAAGACGTGGAATATCAAGCGATATGGAGAACTTATGTGTATGAGCATGAACCTGATATTAAATTAGGGTTTATGCCAAATAATTTCACACATTATAGAAATCCGGAGATGGAAAACCCTGATAAATACGAGCGGCATAAAAAAGTTATCATTAGTAAATATTTAATTGTAGATAAAAAAGCAACAGTTGTTGATGGAACACACTTTTTGATTTATCCAAATAAAAAGCAAAGCATAAAATCAGAAATTTGTGATAAGTTAGTATTTGCTCATTTTCCAATCAGAAGCAAAAAGCAAGTTGAAAGAAAAGGCATTGTAAATTGGATAAACAAGTGGCATTCATCAGAGCCATATCCCAGAGATGCACTCGACGCCTTTCAACTGGGTAGATTGTTTAATGAAATAAAAGCAACCGGTGAGGTATCTACAACAAAAATGAAAAAATACTCGATTGAGTATGCAATGTTACTGGATGCTAACATATCAGGTGAGAGAATATTAACAAGTGAAAAAGAGCTTGAGGATATTATTATTTCACTTGGAGATAAGCTTTTAATATATGGCCCGCTTGATGTATCATTTTGTGCGGATAGGCTTAACCTAAGGTACACTAATTATAACGATGATGACAAAGTATTAATGCGTGCATTACTTGAAAAAGTTGATGAAACTGTAACTTACCTGGCAGAAAATAAAACTGGGAAAAGAGTTGCAGTTAGTGTGATTATCCCGGTTTATAATACAGAAAAATACTTACGTGAGTGCCTTGATAGTATTGTAAATCAAACACTTCATGATATAGAGATAATTTGCATAAACGATGGTTCAACAGATGATTCATTGGTAATACTAAATGAATATGCAGCTAACGATAATCGTTTTGTGGTTATTTCTCAAGAAAACCGGGGACAAGGAGCAGCACGTAACAAAGGAATAAGAGCAGCTAAAGGAAAATACATATATTTTATTGATAGTGATGATATGTTAAAGCCTAATGCTCTTGAGAAAACGTATAATTATTCTGTAGAAAATAATCTTGATATTGTATCTTTTGATTCAGAAATTATTTACGATAAAGAGTTACAATACGAAAACAATAGAAGAATTTCTGACAATTACTATATAAGAGCATTTGATTATAGTGCTGTTGATAATGGTCCTAATATGTTTACCGCTATGATGGTTAACGATGAATACAGATGCTCACCATGTATGTTGTTAATTAGTACAGATTATATTAAAAAATGTCATATTAGCTTCTGTGAGGGTGTTTTCCACGAAGACGATCTTTTTACATTTCTATGTATTATGCAAGCAGATAGAGTTTCGCATCTTAAAGAAACGTTTTATATCAGAAGGATACGCTCCGGTTCAACTACAACCGGCGAAGGTAACATACAGAAGCTTAGAGGTTATCTAATTGCGTATAGAGATATCAATACTTTTGTAGAAAACAGAGAATACTCTGCCGGAACTAAACACCAAATTGATAAAAACCTAGAAAACATAAAAACCTCTATGATAATTTTATATTCAAACACGGAAGGTTCAGATAAGTGGCTTGGAGAGTTAAGCAAAGATGAGAGAGGTTTAGCTTTAGAATTACTAAGTATTAATCTTGGCGAGAAACCATACATATCTAATGCAGAACCAACAAATAAAAAACAAGGTATACAGAGCTTTGTTAATATTAAAATGGTTTTTGCAGTTATGCTTTTATTGGCTATTCTAATCAATATTATTCAATTTAGAAGCATAGATAATATTATATGGGAAAGATACAGAGCGTTATATAACTATGATACATCAGATATTTATGAAATAGTTTTTTCTGAATCACCTGGGCACAAATTCTATTACGGAATGGCAGAGGCATTAGGAACTGTCAGTAATAACGCTGTGCTTATTATACCGGATGATTATTATTTATCATACCTTATGCCGGAGGTTATATTGTTTTTCGGGAATATTAGCAGTATTGAAAGGTTAAATTATGATGTTAGTATTTTACCGGATGATTTAGATATAAGACTTTATACAGTAATTGGAAATGAAGACATACCACAAGATAGGCAGTATAGAATACTGATGAGTGCTGAACATGACAAAGCGAAAGAGTTTTTATTAATTGAACAATATGATGAGGTTACACTGATTATTGATATTACTCTACTAACTAAAGATGTGATACGCGAGCTCAGGAGATAAGTTAAATGATAGTTGAACTAATTTGTTTAAGTTTAATATTGCTTGGTGGTTTTGCTTTTGTGTACACAATGGGTATACGAGGGGTTGCTGCTATTTCTCTTGGTTTTATCATGGGACTTGCAATACAAGTAATTATTGGCACCGTATTGATAATGATTAATGTACCATACAATGCTGTAATTACTGTTGGATTAACCTTTTTGTTACCGTTTCTGTTGTTAATTTATACATGTATCAAAGGCATAACATCAATCAGTTTTATAAGATTACTAACATACATAGCAGTTTCAATTGCTGTTGTAACTATTACTGTTACATTACTTTTTAATGAAGGTTTCGTTAAATGGAGTTATGATTCAATGCGGTACTTATTGTCCAGTCAAATTATGTATGAAAACAGATTAGAGTTACTCTCAGAAGACCTTTTGACAAAAAGAATGTTCGGAGTACCTATTATACATAGCCCGGCACAGATAGTTGGTGAAGTTTATTTGCGTGCAGTATTCCCACTTCTTGGTATTGCAACATTTACGACATTGATGTGTTTTATATATCAAGGACTAAAAAAACGAGTATCAAAGAAAACTATGTGGTTTTTAGTATTTGCAGGGGGACTGTTATTATTAACAAATAACAGGTTTGTTTGGAATAGTTTTTATATAAATGGACATCTGTTTTGTGCTGCACTTGCTCTTGTGATATCGGGTTGCGCTTGGTTTATGGTATCTGATGATAATAAAAGCAAAAAACGTTTATTGGCAATAATAATAGTAGCTATACCTGCATTAGTATTAACAAGATCAGAATCAATTTTAGTTGCCGCACTTGCAGTATTACCGATACTTGCTGCTAAAATTTTATCATGGAAGTACAAAAGTGCTATATTATTATCACTTGGGGTATCAGCGGTTATATGCCATTCTTTTATTCTTTTATTATTAGATAACGGAATAAACAGCTTGGTTTTTTCCTATGTTTTATTTGGTATTCTACTAACATTTCTCGCAATTTTATTAAAATTCTTAATTAAGTTAAAAGTAATAAAATTTGTTGTTACTAATATTGTTATAATTTCAGAATTATTATTATGGTATACACTGATAATACTCTCATACCAAAATCGATATATAATTAATACCACTCTGGAATCAATATACCATAACATTATATTAGGAGATGGTGCGTGGGGTTGGTCATTTGTAATACTAATATGCTTGACTATTTCTGTTCTTTTGTTAATAAAACGACCAAAAAACATGGCAATACTTCGCTTTCCGGTTACAACGTTTCTACCATTTATGTTTATATTAGCGCATTTAAGAGAGAGTCCTTATAGAGTTGGATTTGGAGATTCAATGAATAGAATGTTAATTCAAATTGTACCGCTTGCTATATTATTTATCGTAATGTCCATTGGATTAGGTGATTTTAGATTTACTAAGGAGAGATGTGTGTTATACATTGAAAAAATAAAGAAAATAGTGTATAATCAGATTGACGATGCATAAGAGAGGCTAGTAGACACGTGAAGCTTTTAATACAAATACCATGCTATAATGAAGAAAAAACTCTACCCGTTACAGTAGCTGATTTACCACGTTCTGTAAAAGGCATTGATGAGATTGAGTATTTAATTATTGATGATGGTAGTACGGATAATACTGCTCTTATAGCACGTGAGTGTGGTGTTCATCATATAGTAAAACTAAAAATGAACTCAGGGCTTGCCCGTGCATTTATTACAGGTGTTGACGCTTGCTTAAAGCTTGGAGCAGATATAATTGTAAATACTGATGCTGACAATCAATATAACGCTGCAGATATTGAGAAGCTTATAGAACCAATTCTTAAAGAGCAAGCAGATATTGTAATTGGTGAGCGACCAATTGATAAAACTAAGCATTTTTCGTTTGTGAAAAAACGTTTACAACGTTTAGGTTCACTTGTGGTACGTATAGCATCCGGAACAAAAATTCCAGATGCTCCAAGTGGATTTCGTGCATATTCGCGTGAAGCAGCTTTGAGAATAAATGTACATAATATGTATACTTACACGTTAGAGACAATTATCCAAGCAGGTAATAATCGTATTTCTATAACGAGCGTGCCGGTACGTACAAATCCTGAGCTTAGAAAATCACGGCTGTTTAAAAGTATGTGGGGATATATACAACGCTCAGCGACAGTTATTGTTCGTTCAGTTATGATGTATAGACCTCTAAAGTTTTTTATGTATTTAGGTACAGCAGTATCATTGGTTGGAGTTGGATTTATAGTACGTTGGTTTATTTTGTCGCATTTAGGTGGTGGCGGTGGGAATATACCATCTCTGGTGCTTGCGGCAATGCTTATTATGGTAGGTGTGCAGCTTATTATAGCGGGATTACAAGCTGATGTAGCAGCAGCAAATCGAAAGATGATTGAGGATGTGCAATACAGAGTGCGTAAAATGGAATGTGAATGTGTTGATAAGAACACTGATACAAACAAGAAAAGGTAATATAATATGTTGAAAAAGTTTATATCACTTTTTACAGTACAAAATGTTCTTATTATATTAGTCTTTGCTGTTGTATTAATAAATGTTTTAGAATTCCAAGAGATGGATAACCGTGCTCCTTTGAGATTTAAAGCATTCTATAGATACCCTTCAGATATGGATATCTATGAAATTGCTTTTTGGGAAGTACCGGTACATAGATCACGCCATGAATATGCTTATGATTTGGGTAAGGTTAGTGATAATGCAAATCTTATTACCCCTCCGCATGGATTACATTTAGGAGAATGGATTAACCCATTTAGGTATTTTGTGTTTCTTGGTAATATAAAATCATTTGAATGGTTGGAATATGACCCTCATAGTTTTCTTGATGATTTTGATCCAACTCCATATATCATACCACCAACTTATGAAGATTCAAGACATCGTATTGCTTTAAATAGTGAACACACACAAGCAACTGAGTTTATAACACTTTGGTGGCATGGTTATATAGTTATTTTTATAGATACATCTTTACTGCCGGATTATATGTATGAAAGAATAGAGATGCTGAGACGATGATTGTTGAAATGTTATTTATGATATTAATTTTCATCGGTGGATACGTTTTTTTGTATTCACTTGGAATCAAAGGATTTGCAGCTATGGCTATGGGTATCGTAGTCGGGCTTGCACTTCAAATAGTAGTAGGTACATTGCAAATCATTTCACCAATACCAAACAATCCGTATATAACAATATCTGTGTTTTATGTTTATCCAATTATTAAAGCAATATTAATCCGAAAGAAATTAAAAATAGTAATTAGAGACGAAATAAAAAGTTTTTGCTTTTATGCTGTTATGATGATAACTTTTATTATTATTGTTGTGTTCCTATTGTTTGAATTTGGTGTTTGGGTAAAGTGGCACTCTGATTCACTCCAATATATCTTTTTTAGTAAAATGCTTTATGCTGATGCTGTAGAAAGCTATCATAGTTGGTGGTTTATATATCGTATGTTAGGTGTACCTATCATCTTTATCCCGGCACAAATAACAGGAGAGTATTATTTGCGTTCTGTTTTTATGTTACTTGGTACATCAACAGTTTTATCATTAATGTGGTTCATTAAATACAGTGTAAGTGATTTTGTTTCCAAGAAAAAAACTATATTATTAATGTTAGCCGGAGGATTACTTTTAATTACCGTAAATAGGTTTGTCTTTCATTTATTCTATATAAATGGACATCTACTTGTTGCAGCACTTGCATTAATGATTGCTGCTTGTGGTTCAATCGTGATGAGTAGAAAGAATGAAAATAAAAATGCTTATTTTATACTGATGGCACTATGTTTATCTGCTATGATTGTAACTCGTCCTGAATCATTTTTGATTGTTGCTTTTATGATTATACCTTTTATAGCAGCTAAAGATACTGTAACAATTAATCAAAAAAAATTAATACTAATTATATATGGTGCAACAGTTGCTATGTATTATGGATATATATTATATCTTGACTATAGAGATTATCTTCTCGCTGCAAGTAGAGGATATAATTTCAATTTAGAAACACCTACTTTATATCATGTTCTAATTGGTTTAACTGTCGTTGTGATTGGAATTGTATTAAAATGGCTTTATAAAATAAAAATAGTCGCATATATTATAAGGTATATGATATATATAACAGAAGCAGCCTTATGGATAGTCTTATATTATATTGATGAAAAAGTACCACCAAGATGGATGATACATAGAAGTATGACTTTAGTTGAAACTATTATATTCCAGAGAGAGTCACAATGGCAGTCATCATGGGGATTTTCATTACTATTAATTATTGTCTTAATAATAATAATACTATTGTTCATAAAACGAAAATCTGAATCAACTATGTTACGATTTTCGTTAACAACATTTTTACCTATTTCCTTATTAGGAGCATTTATGGCTGGTGGTTATTTTAGAGAAGGTTATGGTGGTTCATTTGAACGTATGCTAATTCAAATAGTACCACTAGCTATTTATTTTGTTATACACTCTATAGGAACAGGGAAGTTTAGGTTTATGAAACAATGAAAAAAGTATTAATAAAAACCAAGTATTTTTTTTCTAGTAACAGAAAACAGAGAGATGCAAAGAGTTATCTGGATAGTGGATATGCTTCAACATTATCACGTATAGAAAAAGCAAGGTTAATTAAAAGTGTACTTACTGTTAGTATGGATTTAGAGTTAAGTAACATGAATATATTAGATGTAGGTTGTGGAAATGGTGAAATATCACAGTTCTTGCAAAATTATGGAAACAATGTGGCAAGTTGTGATGTTCAAATCCCATCAATCGAACTATCAAATTTTATTAAACTAACAGATATAACTCTACCTTTTGGTGATGATAGTTTTGATATAGTCATATATAATAATGTTATTGAGCATTTATCTAGTTACAATGATCAAAAGATACAATTACATGAAATATATCGAGTGTTAAAAAGTGATGGTTGTGCTTACATTAATGCACCAAATCGTTTGTTTCCAATGGAAGCACATACCGGAGTGTGGTTTTTGCATTGGTTACCTAATCATCTGTTCTTTTTGTTATTAAAATTAATTAAAAGATATCAAGAAGATATATTATTAATAAATTACTTCAAGTTTAAACGTATAATAAAACAAATTGGTTTTCAATATGACGAGTATACTGCTGATATAATCGCATATCCGGATGTATACTCTACAAAAGAAAATACTATAAAATTGAAATGTAAAAAAAGTACAAAACGTGCAGGATTTTTATATAAAATATTACAGCCACTATCACCTAACAATGTGTTTATTGTGAGAAAAGGTATATGATGTTGAGTTTAACAGAAAACTTAAATGATAAGAAAAATCTCTTGATTACAGCTTCAACTTTCCCACGGTTTTCCGGGGATAGTGAGCCTATGTTTATTTATGACTTAGCTATGTATTTATCAAAATATTTTGAAATTACTGTGTTAGTTCCTGCTGATCCTAACGCACTACTGGATGAAGTTATAACAACAGAAATTGGTAATATAAAAGTTGTTCGATATAGATATGCACCAACCAGAAAGATGGAAACATTAGCTTATCCCGGAGCAATAATACCGCGTATAAAAGAAAAACCAATTAGAGTACTTTTAGCACCATTTTTACTTCTTGGTTTATACAGAGCAATAAAAAAACAATTAAAAGAGAATGATTATAGTTGTGTAAATGCACATTGGTTTATGCCACAAGGAGCAATTCAACAATTATTCTATAAAAAAAATAACCCACCGTTTTTGGTTTCTGGACTTGGTAATGATATATGGGGGTTAAATGACCCAATCAATACAAGTATAAAAAAGAGAATATTAAAAAGAACAGAAAAAATTATTATTGTATCAAATTCTATGAGAGAAAAACTATATTCGATTATAAAACCTGATGACACATTAACAAAAGAAAAAATCGAAGTAATATCAATGGGTTGTGATGTGAAAAAGTTTTCTCCAAAAAATAAAGTAAATGAATACTATAAAGATAATTTTAATGAATATGGCACAATTATTCTACATGTTGGTAGATTAACAGAGAAAAAAGGTGCTTTATATCTTATAAATGCAATGAAAGAAAAAATTCTATATGATACTGATGCTAAACTAGTTATAGTAGGTGATGGACCACTAAAAAAATCGCTTGAAGAACATGTAGCTTTATTTAATCTAAAAGATAGAGTGAAATTTCTTGGACACACTTCACACGAAAATCTAAGAGTGATGTATGCATCTTGCGATATTTTTTGTACTCCATCAGTTGTAGCAAAAAATGGTGATCGAGACGGATTTTTAACAGCAAATATAGAAGCCAGTGCTAGTGGTGTGCCAATAGTAACCACAAAACACACGATGTCTTTTGTAGAAAATGAAACAGCTTATATTGTTGAAGATAGAAATAGTGAAAAGTTAGCAAAGGCTTTATATGAATTAGTTACAAACAAAGAGGAACGAAAAAGATTAGGTAACAATGGTGTAGAATGGGCAAAAGAACTTTCGTGGGAAAATATAGCAGTGAAGTACAGTAAAGTAATCAACGATATTATCAAAGAGAAAGAAACAGTGAAAAATGAGCAATAAAGAAAAAGTTCAAGAAGGATCAAAACGCAGTAAAAACGGGTATATAAAAATAACACATCCTGCATGGTTATCGGGGAATATGAGTATTAAAGTATTGGCTTCTTATGCAAAAGAGTATGCAAGTGGTCGCTTAATAGACATAGGTTGTGGTACAAAACCTTATGAAAAGTTGTTTGCACCTTATATCATAGAGCATGTTGGTGCAGATCATAATGAAATGTTTCATAATAAAGACAATGTAGATATTTTTGCGGATGCTTACTCAATACCTGTAGCAGACAATAGTTTTAACTCAGCACTAAGCACAAGTGTTTTAGAGCATCTGGAGGAACCACAAAAAGCGTTTGATGAAGTGTATAGAATCTTAGATAATGGTGGTGTATTATTACTGTCAGTTCCATTTTTATATCATCTTCACGAACAGCCAAGAGATTTTTACCGTTATACAACATACGGATTACAATACTTAGCAGAAAATGCAGGATTTAAGATTGCTGTTACTAAAACAACAGGTGGTTTTGCTTCTTTTGTTGCAACAGAGATTGCTTATATGATTTATTATTCCACACGATTTATATTACTTCGTCCATTTGGCTTTTTGTTAATGAATATTGTTTTACTTTTTGGATGGTTATTTAATAAAATTGATTTTACAAAGAAACGATTACCGCAAGATTATTGTTGTGTATTTATAAAGGAGTAATTAAAGAAAGTATGAAAATAGTATACATAACACCTGATGATATTCTTGGTCCGTTAAACTCTGGAGGCCCTATTGGATGTTGGAAAAACTATAGACTATTGCAAGAAGCTTTTGGTGAAGATAATATTCATTTAGTGATTATATCAAAAGAAAAAGAATCACTAAATTATCCAAAGCAAAAGAACACAACTATATTTTATTCAAGAAGAAGTAAGTTAGATATATTAAGAAATTCATTAAATAATAGATTGCAGTTTCCAAAAAGTATTGAAAATGATGTATTAGACCATATAAAAACACTAGGTTGCGAGATTGTTTTTATAGATTTTTCTATGATGGGGACACTCCAAGAGCGTTTACCAAAAGAATTAATGCAAGTCCTATTCATTCATGTAGTTTTTGGAGATTTTGTCAAAGATCAAATACGTGTTCGTCCATATACACTTTTGCTTAGGCACGCATTTTTACGAAATGAATCATTAGCTGTAAAAAACGCAGATAAAATTATTACTCTTGGAAAACGTGATGCATTAAGTATTAGAAAGCACTATGAACGTGATTGTGATTTACTTATACCTGCAACTATGGAGGATAGTTTTGATGCAAATAGATTAATAAACAGGATTGAGAAAACAGGAAAACTACAACTTCTTTTTGTGGGTTCATTGTTTCCGTACAATCTACATGGAGTTACCTGGTTTGTGAAAAAGATAATGTCGCATGTAGATGCTGAGCTAACTATTGTTGGTAGAGATTTTGAAAAATTTGCTAAAAAACTAAACAGCTCAAATGTGCATGTTATAGGTTCGGTTGATGATGTGTCTAAATATTATTATGAAACAGACGTTGTTGTAATGCCTATATTGATAGGTAATGGAATGAAACTAAAAACAACTGAAGCTTTAATGTACGGCAAACCCATTATTGCCACAAATGAGGCACTAGAAGGATATGATGTGGGTGGACTTGATAATGTATATCGTTGCAATTCTAAAGAGCAGTTTATATCAACTATAAATGAATATGCTAACAACAAACCATATCTACAATTTGATAAAAGAATAAGAGAACGGTTTTTGGAAAAATACCATACTCCTATTTATGTAAATGCCTTAAAAGATTTATTATCGTAATTGGTGTATATTTGACATTAGTGCGAAGTTTATCGTTCTCTGACTACTTTTTTATCTTCAACTCTGTAAACAATATCACAATGCTCTATGGTACTTAAACGATGTGCTATGATGAGCATTGTTTTTTTACCATGAAAACCTGTGATAGCTTCCATAACAGCAGCTTCTGTATCATCATCTAGAGATGATGTGGCTTCATCAAGTATAAGTATTGGTGGATCATCATATAATGCACGAGCTATACCGATTCTTTGTCGTTGTCCACCTGATAAGCGTATACCTCTGTCACCGACATAGGTATTTAAACCATCAGGTAAAGAACGAACAAAATCAGCTACTTGAGCTTGCTCTAAGGCTTTCCACACTTTTGCTTTATCTATTTCATCTTCATCAATTCCAAATGCTACATTTTCTTGTATTGTTTCATCCAGTAGATAAATTTGTTGGGGAATATATCCAAAGCTTCTACTCCAATTTTCATCTACAGTGCTATACATACCTTTGTAAGAAATATATCCTGTACTAGGTGAATAAATCCCTAGTGTTATGTCTGCCAGTGTTGTCTTTCCTGCACCTGTTGTACCAATTAATGCTATTGATTTGTTCTCAGGTATAACTAAAGAGACATCTTTTAATACAGGTTCAAGTGTATTTGGATATTGAAAGGTAATATCATAGATATTTATATCATTTGTAATATCACCTGACTGTGTTATATCATATTTATGTGTTGATACAAAGCTATCATCTTCGAATAATGTCTTATATAAACCATCAACTGCAGGTCGTTGATATATAATACTATTAAACCTTGCTGTTATACGTACAATCGCAGGTAATAATCTAAATGCTGCGATTACAAACATACTTAGTTCCGGTATTATTCTTGATATATCAACACCAGTAATAAATAAAATCCCGAGTATTAAAAAAGTACCACCAAAGCACACTGCTTCAATCATCAAATTTGGTATCGATGATATTAATGTATTATTTGCATGTGTTGTTGCATTTATATCACTATTCTTTTTAAATATTTTAAGAAAATAACTTTCTCGTTGCAGTACTTTTATTTCTTTTACACTTCCTAGTGCTTGATTGACACTTTTTGTCATTTCTATATAAGCGATTCTATTTTTTTTGCCAAGACTAACCATTATACGGCGATATACAACAAAGTACAGAAACACGCAAATTCCAGCTAAAAGCAAAACACATAATGTCATAATTGGTGAGAGTATGAGCAGAAAAATAACAATGAAAAATATCATGAAGAAATCCGTTAACAGTTGTAATAAACTAGATGTTAAGTGTGATGCCCCAAGGACATCAACAAGTACTATCCGCTGTAACTCAGCAATATTTTTGCCAACATGATATAAGTATGGATATTTCTGAATTTTATCTAATAGCATAACCGAAAGTTCAGATTGCCTTCTTGCAATAAAAAATGATTGCACTTTTGTTAATAAATATAGGTATATACTACGAATGGCATATATAAATACGAGTATAAAAGCAAGAAAAGCGAGAAATGAGTTAGTGTTAGAAAAACCAAACCTATTGAAAATTAAATCTGTAAATTCATTTGTATGTATCATATCACTATCCATTATAATTGAAATGAATGGAGATATAACAGCGAGAGCTAACATCTCAAACACAGCACCAATAATAATAGCTATAAGCAATATACAAAGCTTGATTTTTGTTTTTTTGCTAAATATACGATTTAGTTTTAATAATGTCTGCATATAGATACCTTATGTTTTCTTAAATGTGTTTTTTATCTTTGAATTAACTCTATATAAAAATCTGAGAATTGGTGCTGCGTTAATGTATCTGAGAGTTCTATAAATAGAAAGCGATACTTTTTTATTAATCCCTTTTACATCTTTCATAATAAACTCATGCTCAATGATAAGCTCTTTTAACTTCTCTCTATCTACTTTTTTTAAACGTCCCGAGGATGCGATAGCATCTAGAAAGGAATTCGCGAAGTAACTTATTAGGTAAAGAGAACTGTCATTGTTAGTAACCGGTTGTAATTTCTTAACATATAAATACCATTTGATTGATAGTAAGAAATAACTTTTTATTGTAACATACCTTTGTAACGAAACTATCGAGTTCTCTCTTTGATCGGTGTAATAACAAAATGGTATCATAGCAGAACCATAAGTTTTTGCTGATAATGTAGTGTTAATTACAAAGTCACCATCTTCTGGACCAATGAGTGTTTCATCAAATCTTATATTATTCTCTTCAATAAAGTTTCGTTTAAATGTGTGTCGCCAAACAGATAAAAATAAAATGTTATGGTGTAGAATGTCATGCAAAACATCAATAGATGAACCATTTTTTAATATCTCGTTGTTATAATTTTGTTTGTCCGGTACAAGCATATTATTATGTTCATAATAATATATTGACATACCAAAGTAAATATCACACTTCTCTTCAGAGATTATATCATTTAATTTATAAAGTAAATCTTCACACATTCGATCATCACTGTCAAGGAATAAGAGATAATCTCCGGTGGCGTTATCCAGACCAACATTACGAGCACTAGCAGGACCACCATTATCTTTGAAAAAGTATGTAATATTGTCGTATTTGCTAGAATATTGTTCACAGATAATACCAGAATCATCTATTGAACCATCATTTATTAATATTAGCTCATAGTTATCGTATTGTTGTGATATTACACTTTGAATACATCGCTTAATATATTTTTGAGTGTTGTAAACCGGTACAATTATACTGAATTTAATTTGTTGGTTCAATTATACGTATTCCTTTCATAGTCTCTTAAAATTAGCGTCAAAAGTGAAATTATTGCCATATTGATGTAAGTGGTGCATACCCATTAATTTTTTTGAAAAATTGGGTTCGATAGTTATTACCGGTTCATCTTCAAAATCCCATAGTGTTAATTTTTTTATTTTATTAATTTGCAAACCTTTTCCATATATACCATGGGTGATTATTTGACTGGGTCGATAATACTCATTGTCATACTTAAAAATCTCTCCACCATTTCTACCTTTTCTACAATCTATAAGAACAGGATTTTGTTCATGTGGTATTATACTATTAAGTTTTAAATTATCGATTTTATATATATGTAATTCAGCCTCATCTGCCCAACCTTTATTAATAAATAGCCATCTATCATTGTTTTTATCACAAAAATAAGTTGTATCAACTACTTTTTCTCCTTCAAACGCTGTAGAATATAGTTCCCATTTATCGGGAAAGCTTAAACATTGATATACTTCAAGTCGTTTGTTTTGGTTTGTTTCAGGTATTAGGAATATCTGACCATCTTCATTTACAACTTGTGGATAAGATAAATGGTAATCAAAATCAAGAACATCTTGAATATCAACTACCGAATAGTTATTTTTATTACTCTCTACAACCTTACCAACTGAGATTTTACCTCTTTTTGTTTTATATGAGAAATTTTCAAAAAACACATAAAGCTGATTATCATATTCATATAAAAATGGGTCTGCCCAAAATACTTTTTTTGGTATTAAAACTGGTTTTAATCTAAACAAAACAGATTCAAGAAAGATTCCTTTTCCAAAAAACAATGTCCACCGACCCATAGCTTTTGACGGTAATAATGAGTTAACTATATGTTTTAATGTATTATAGTAAAACTTAAGCATATAAAATATCATATATTTCAGATTTGGTTTTTTATAGAGTTTATTGTAATATGTCAATGATTTTATTATTTCTATTTTTCCGTGTTTAAGTAACATATCAATATTTTTAAATAGCAGCACAACAGATTTTTCAAGCAACATGTTATTATTTTTTGTAAATGCCCAGTGCCAATTAAACCAGGCTTTGTCTATGATCAGCCCTCCGTCAAGCTCAGGAGTTAATTGTTGAAGTGTAACACCACAGCATGGTTCATTATTTACAATTTCCCAGAAACCAGCAGGGAGTCCACGGTTTATCGCATTGTCAGCGTGGTGGTAGCTCCAAATACCGTATTTTGAAGCATGTAAGATATCTCCACGTATTATACCAAACTCGTGTCGCAGAATTATATCAAGATTATACTCATTAACAATTTCTGCATCGTCCTTTGAAAAAATATCCAAGAATCCTTTTCGTTCAGGAAAAAGATAAATTGTTTCTATGCTTTTTGTCTTTTCTATTATTTCATCAGCATTAACGGTTAGCTTTTTTCTATATATAGTTGACTCAAGCTTCATTTGTATTTTCCATAATGCATTAGCAAATACTTTAATTGTGAACAAATCGTTTCTTACACGAGTCTTAAAAGAACGTTTTTTATCTCGTCCATCTTTTATAAATAATGATAACTCTAGATTTGGATGTTCTATAATATGTTTAAGAATTCTATACTCCCAATTATCTAGTTTATCTATATCACGTATTAAGATACCGATTTTTAAAGCTTTCACGTCGAATCTCCAATTGCATAAACTAAATTGTAGTATTTTCTATATTAATCTTCTTATGTTTCTGATTATTTTAGAACCTATTCTATCAATATTATATAGTATATAAGAGGAATTTACATATCCTAATATTCTGCATATAAAGATTGATGTTCTGTTACCTTTAACATTTTTTAACATAAAACTATTAAGCTTAACAGTATTTTTCAACTTTTTTCTATCTTTTCTTTCTAAACTCCCGGAAGATATAATTGTATCAAGAAAATAATTTGCAAAATATACAATCAAATCTAGTGACTTATCACTATAAGTTGTTAAATATATCTCATGAAAATACAAATACCACTTAGGAGTAAATTCGAGTAGACTTTTGATTGCTCGCAAACTATTTGTAGTTATTATTGAACCAGTTCGTCCGGTTGAATAATAACAAAAGGGTATATCTGCTACTCCGAATGATTTTGCAGATAGTAGATTATTAATTATGAAATCACCATCTTCTGCACAATAGAGTGTCTCATCAAAAACAATATTATTTTGTTTTATTAAGCTTTTTTTAAAAACATAACGCCATATAGAAAAAAAGACACTATTGTTAAAGAAAATATTGTGTAAAACATCTTGAGGAGTACCATATATATATATATCACTACTGTAAGACAGGTTGTTTTGATCATATTGATTATGATACTCACTGTAATTTGTATATGAACCTAAGTAAATATCGTATTTATCTTTTGCCACAATATCATTCAAATTTATAAGGAGTTCTTCATACATCCTATCATCACTGTCAAGAAATAGGATATAATCACCGGTAGCGTTATCAAGACCAACATTACGAGCACTGGAGGGTCCACCGTTATTTTTATAGTGATAATGAATATTGTTATTTTTATTACTATATTTTTTACAAATATTACCAGATTGATCTGTAGAACCATCATCAATCAGAATTAATTCATAATTACTATATCGTTGTGAAAGTACACTGTTAATGCACTGCTCAATATATTTCTCAGTATTATACACTGGAACAATTATACTAAAACTGATTTGATTACTCAAAACACTATTCCATTCTTTTTTCAATTTATCACCTACCGATATTAGTTTTATGACATTGACACAAATTACATTATAATGCTATACTCTGATAAAGTCTATTGTGAAATGGAAAGTTTTATGGGCATAATACCAATTGTTATGGCTTTTGATGAAAAATATGCAATGCCGGCATGCGTTACTGTGTATTCTGCTTTAAGGTCAAAAAAAGAGAAAACACTATATGCTTTCTATTTTTTGGTACGTACTAGTATGCCAATTGATGTGATTGAAAAATTTGATAAATTTGTTGAACTGTATCCCGGTACTGAGATTGAGTTTGCTATAGTTGGAGAAAGATTAGATGATGCATTTATCAGCAGACATATATCAAAAGAATCATATTACCGCTTATTGATACCTGAGCTATTCCCTAAATTAGATAAATGCTTATATCTTGATGTTGATTTAATTATTTGTGATGATTTAACAGAGCTATGGAATTATGAAATAGGAAATAACTTATTAGCCGGTGTGAAAAATAAAGAATGTGGTAAAAAACGATATAGAGCAGTTGGAATCTCTTCACCGGATCAATATATAAGCGCAGGAGTATTGATATTTAATCTTAAAGCTATTAGAGACGAGAACCTAACATCAAGATTTCTAAAACTTGTTACACAAGGTTACGAATACCATGACCAAGATATATTAAACAAAGAATGTAATAAACGTATTAAATACCTTCCTTTAAAGTATAATATACCATTATGTGAAATCACAAATAACAAATTGCTAAAAACTAATTACTTACAAAGTGAAATTGAAGACGCGATAAGTAATCCTGTAATAATCCATTATATAGGCAGAGAAAAACCATGGAATATACATGATGATTACGCTTTTTTATTACATTTGTGGTATCAAGCAGCACTTGAGAGTCCATATCAATACGACCATATTGCTCAAAATATACTAATTGGTCGTCATGATAACACATTAATACAAACAGCGAGTGATGCTAGAAATACATTGTCTTATAAAATTGGAAGTATAATTACTTTTATACCAAGAGTATTAATGAAGTTATTTAAAGGATTAAAATGAGCAGAATACCAATCGTTATGTCTTTTGATGAAAACTATGCAATGCCTGCTTGTGTAACAGCTTACTCAGCATTACGTTCAAAAGCGGAAAACACACAGTATGCTTTTTATTTTTTAGTACGCTCATGTATGCCCTTTGAAGTTGTTGAAAAATTTGATAAATTAGTAGAACAATATCATGACACTAAGATTGAGTTTGTTATTATTGGTGATAGATTAGATACTGCAGCTATAAATGATTATTATCCTAGAGAAGCATATTTTCGTTTACTAATACCAGAACTATTACCTATGTTGGACAAGTGTCTATACCTTGATGTTGACGTTATGGTATGTACTGATTTAGCAAGTTTGTGGAGTATAGACATTGGCAATAATATAATAGCGGGTGTTAAAGAAGAATTACTTGATAAAAAAAGATATAAAGAGCTAGAATTACCTTCATCGGATCAGTACATAAACTCAGGAGTGATGATAATTAATCTTAAGATAATACGAGATGAAAATCTTACTCCAAAGTTTCTGGAATTAATTACTAAAGGTTATAGATATGTAGATCAAGATATCTTGAATATAGTCTGTTATGACCGTATACTATTTTTACCTTTAAAATATAATATGTTTTTTAGTTATTCAATGGCTAAGAATAAGATAGAAAAAATATCTCTATTAGATAAAGTTGAAGATGTATCAAAAAAACCAGTAATAATACACTATTTAGATAAAAAGAAACCTTGGAACACCAGCGATGACAGAGTTTTGTTATTCGTATTATGGTATCGTGTTGCATTGAAAAGTCCTTATCATTATGACCATTCAATGTATACATTGAATAAACGGAGAAACAAAACAATCATAAAAACATGGGAGTATAGAAGCACAATAGAATATAAAATAGGGCAAATAATAACATTTTTACCGAAGTTGTTAAAGAAGTTGATAAAAAAATAAAATATAGTCATGTTTGGAGATATAAATATGAACAAAATACCGATTGTTATGGGATTTGAAGAGAATAATGCTATGCCTGCTTGTGTAGCGGCATACTCAGCTTTACAAACAAAAGCAAGTAGTACTCAGTATACATTTTATTTTTTGGTAAAATCTAAAATGTCAGAAAACAATATTGAGAAATTTAACGAATTAACAGAGTTATACCCGGAAACTCAAATAGAGTATATTGTAATTTCTGAAAACTACAATAAATTACAGATAGCTGATATAATCCCGGGATTAGACAAGTGTTTGTATCTTGATTTTGATATAATTGTATGTGATGATTTAACAGACTTATGGGATATAGAAATTGGAAACAATTTTATTGCAGGCGTTAAAGATATTGAAATCAGTAAAAAACGGTATAAGACGTTAGGCTTACCAACTTCTGATCAATATATAGAAACAGGGGTTCTTCTGATGAACCTTAAGCTAATAAGAGAAGAGAAGCTAGTAGCACAGTATCTGGAGCTTTTTACAAAAAGAAAAAAAACCACTGAACAAGATATTTTAAATAAAGTTTGTTACAATCGAGTAAAACTTCTACCTTTAAAATATAATATGGTTTATAGTGTTATAACTAGGAAAAAATTATTAGATGCATATTTTCCCCCATTTGATATAGAAGATGCATTAAAAAATCCAACTATAGTACAATATAAAGGAAAAGAAAAACCATGGAAGATTCATAGTGATTTTGCTATATTATTGTTTTTATGGTATCAAGCAGCGTATGAAAGTCCTTATAATCATGATCATAATAAACACATGTTAAAATGGCGTTATGATGATACTCTGATACAACAAGTTGAAGACGGCAGAGACACTACAGCTTATAAAATTGGAAGTGTAGTTACATATATTCCTAGATCAATTATGAAGTTGTGGAAAAAATAAGATGAACAAAATACCAATTGTAATGTCTTTTAATGAGAACTATGCAAAACCTGCGTGTGTAACCTCTTACTCAGTATTACGCTCAAAAGAAGAAAGCACACAATATGCTTTTTATTTTTTAGTACGTTCAAGAATGCCTATAGAAGTTATTGAAAAGTTTAATAAACTAATAGAACAATACCCGGGCACAGAGATAGAGTTTGTTATAGTTGGTGATAAGTTTAATAAAATAAAAATAAGAGATTGTTATTCTATTGAAGCATATTTTCGTTTACTAATACCAGAACTTTTACCAATGTTAGATAAGTGTTTATATCTTGATTGTGATTTAATTATTTGTAATGATTTAACCGAGCTTTGGAATTATAATATAGGAAACAATATAATAGCCGGTGTTAAAGAAATAGAATTTGATAAAAAACGATGTAAAGAGTTAGAGATACCAAAACCGGATCAGTATGTAAACTCAGGAGTAATGATAATTAATCTTAAGGTAATACGAGATGAAAAACTAGCACCAAAACTTCTGGAACTTGTTACAAAAGAGTATAAGTATGTTGACCAAGATATCTTAAACAGAGTTTGTTATAATCGTATAGTATTGTTACCGTTAAAATACAATATATCATACCTTCAAGCAATAGCTAAGGGTAAATTGGAAAAATTATTTCTTTTTGATGAAGTTGAAGATGCACTGAGAAACCCGAAAGTAATTCATTTTGTGACACATTTAAAGCCATGGAAAACCAGTGATGACAGGGTTTTGCTTCTCAACTTATGGTATCGCACTGCATTAAAAAGTCCTTATCATTATGACCACTCAAAAAATATGTTGATTGGTCGCAAAAATGAAGAGCTTATAAAAATTTGGGATTATAGGAATACAGTTGAATATAAAATTGGACAAATAATAACGTTTATACCGGGAATATTAAAGAAACTCATAAAACAACGGAGTGGTTAATATATGAAAATAGACAAAATACCAATTGTAATGTCTTTTGATGAAAATTATGCAATGCCAGCATGTGTAGCAGTTTATTCAGCACTGCGTTCAAAAGAAGAAGATACGCAATATAAGTTTTATTTTTTTGTACGTTCTAATATGCCAGACGAAGTAACAGTAAAGTTTGACAAACTCATATTACAATACCCTAATACAGAGTTTGAGTTTGTTATAGTTGGAGACAGATTGGATAATGCGGTCATTAACAGTTATTTTTCAATAGAAACATATTTTCGTTTACTAATACCAGAACTATTACCTATGTTGGACAAGTGCCTATACCTTGACGTTGATGTTATGTTATGCACTGATTTAACAAGCTTGTGGAACATTGATATTGGCAATAATTTAATAGCAGGTGTTAAGGAAGAAAAACTTGATAAAAAAAGGTTTAAAACATTAGAATTACCTACACCAGACCAATACATAAGCGCTGCGGTGCTTATTATGAATCTGAAAATTATACGAGACGAAAAATTAACACTAAGATTCTTAGAACTCGTTACAAAAGGTTATAAACATGTGGATCAGGATGTTTTGAATATAGTGTGTTATAATCGTATTACATTTATTCCATTAAAGTTTAATATACCCTTCGATTATGTAATTGTTAAAAACAAGTTAGAAAAAGCATATCCACTTGATGATGTTGAAGACGCATTAAGAAATCCGGTAGTTATACATTATTTAATACATTTAAAACCATGGAAAATCAGTGATGACAGGGTTTTTCTTCTCAACTTGTGGTATCGCACTGCATTAAAAAGTCCTTATCATTATGACCACTCAAAAAATATGTTAATTGGTCGTAAGAATAAAGAGCTAATAAAAATACAGGATTATAGGAATACAATCGAATATAAAATTGGACAAATAATAACGTTTATACCGGAAATATTAAAGAAACTCATAAAACAACGGAGTGGTTAATATATGAAAATGGACAAAATACCAATAGTAATGTCTTTTGATGAAAATTATGCAATGCCGGCTTGTGTAACTGCATACTCAGTATTACGTTCAAAAGCAGAAGATACACAGTATTCTTTTTATTTTCTCGTACATTCTAATGTACCAATCGATGTTGTAGAAAGATTTGATAAACTTGTTGAACAATATCCAGGTACAAAGATTGATTTTATTATTATTGGTGATAAGATGGATATTGCTGTTATAGGTAGTCATTATTCTGTAGCAGCGTATTTTCGTTTATTAATACCAGAGCTTTTGTTTAAGCTGGATAAATGCTTATACATTGATGTTGATCTTATAGTGTGTGCAGATTTAACCGAGCTATGGGAATATGATATAGGAAATAATGTCATCGCAGGTGTTAAGAATATATCAGGTGGGAAGGAACAGTATAAAAAATTAAAACTACCAACACCAAATCAATATATTAGTTCAGGAGTGTTAATTATCAATTTAAGAGCAATACGCGATGAAAAACTAATACCAAAACTCCTGGAGTTAATAACTGAAGGATATAAATATGTAGATCAAGACGTACTAAATAAAGTTTGTTATAATCGTATATTGTTGTTACCGTTAAAATATAATATATATTTCTTTCGTGTTGTAGATAAAAATATATTAAGTAAACTATTTCCAAAAAATGAAGTTGAGGAAGCATTAAATAACCCTGTTATTATACATTATCCGGCTTTTGTAAAACCTTGGGATACTAACGATGATAGAGTTCAATTACTTTGCTTGTGGTATCGTACTGCACTTAAAAGTCCCTATCATTATGATCACAGCATAAATATGTTAAAAGGTTATAAAAACGCAGAACTCATAAAAATAACTATAGATTATAGAGTCTCAATTGAATATCGAATAGGTCAAATAATAACATTCTTACCTAAATTGATTAAGAAACTTATTCTAAATAATATGGAGTAGATTAGAAAATGAACACAATACCAATAATAATGTCTTTTGATGAAAATTATGCTATGAACGCATGCGTAGCGATTTATTCCTTATTGCGTTCTAAAGCTAAGGATACTTATTACCATATTTATATAATTATTCGAGAGAAGTTCTCAAGTACTGTACTGGAAAGTTTTGATAGTTTAGTAAAACAATATATTGGTACAATCATAGAATATGTGGAGATTGGTACTGTTCTAGATAATTCAACAGCAGGGCAGCATTTTACTACTGATTGTAATTTTCGCTTAATAGCAGCAGATTTATTTCCAAATCTTGATAAATGTATACATCTTGATGTGGATATTGTCGTATTAGATGATTTAACGCAGATGTGGAATATTGATATTGGAGATAACATAATTGCCGGGATTAGAGACATCAACGGTAAAGAGCGTTTTAAAGTTATAAAACTACCTACATGGAAGCAGTATGTTAATTCCGGTGTGATTATTATGAACCTCAAGGTTATTAGAGATGAAAATATAACACCAAGATTTGTGGAATTATTAGATAAAGGATATTTTTATCCAGATCAAGATATATTAAATAAAATTTGTTATGATAGAATTTATCACTTGCCTTTGAAATACAATATTTATTTTTATCAAGTGGTAAATAAAAAAGAACTAGAACTAATATATTCACCAGATGATATAGAGGATGCACTAAACAATCCTGTTATAATTCATTATGCAGGAGGTATAAAACCATGGAACTCAAGTGATGATTATGCTATGTTATCGTATTTATGGTATCAAGCTGCAATAGAGAGTCCGGTAAAATATAATCATACAAAACATCTACTTAAAGGACGGTATGATAGTAAACTAAAGCAAAGTTTTTACGAAAATCAAGTAAGCAGATATAGAGATTCAACTGCGTATAAAATCGGACGAATTATTTTGTTTTTACCAAGAGTAATAAAAAAGTTGATTGGTCGATAATTAAACTAAGCTTAACAACTCATCAAGCCACCATTTGTCTGAATCTTCCGGTAAATATGCAAATGTGTTACGAAAAGCGTCGATAGCTTCTTGACGTTTTGGCTCTAACCACCAATCTTCAATATTATCGTAGATTTCATTGATGTAAGAAGCTGCAGATTCCGGTGAGTCAAAAAATATTTGGACTTCTCTTAGTTTATCATATATTGGTTTTGAAATATCAGTAAAATCATCAAACACAGGACGCCAGAAGAAAATAGTTGGAACATTTAGTGCAATTGCTTCACACGCAGATGTACTGGCTAAGTGATCTATTATTAATAGTCTAGTTTCTGATAAACTAACTTGCAAATGTGGTTCCCATATTTTTTCAATCTTTATATTTGGAAACTCATCAGTATATCGGTCGATTGCATTATTCATATTTCCATAAGGACGAACCTTTAAGCTATTAAATACATTAGTATTTAGATTTTTTACAAAAATAATTTGATCTTCATAATAAATGTCATGAAATAAACTGTTATATCGAAAATCTGTACAATAACGAGGAACTGCGGAGTTTAAGAAAAGGATTTTCTCTCTATTCTGCATTAAGCTAACACTATTGTTTAATTTGCTTATAGCACCTTTTTTAATAATTGCATCACTATAATCAATACTCCACCCCCAAGTATATAAATAATCAACGATATTTAACTCATGATTTGGCCACAATATATCTTTCGTCAGCATATACCCCCCATGTTGTATGGATATTAAATTACTACCATTGCTCTGTGCATTTGCGACAAAAACACAAAATAAATCATAGGCATACCAACCGGTTGACGAGATAATATGTTTATAGCTATTTGGATAACAACGCTTTGATAATTTTTGCAGTTCATGAAATCCTTCAATATAAGCTGTTGGAATAAATTTGGTTATTATCTTCATTATTATTGTTTCAAATTCATTAGCATTATTAAACTCTATATTTAGATTCAATCTTTTTTCTTTATTAGCATTTATTATTGGAGCATTTTTTCTATTTTTATTAAACACTATTTCTCGTTTTCCATTTTTTGTGAGAAAAAGAAATGATGATACCGGGAAATATGTATATGTTAAGAGAATTGGGCTTTTAAAGATTATTTTTGTAACATTATTTGCAACATTAAAAAGGCTTTCTTTAATTTTTTTTCCTATTGGCAATTTGTACTCATATCGTACGTAAGTTTTATTATAACTATTAGGATAAACTGGTTGATTTCTGTTAATTGTGGTATTAGTTTTTATTTCTGATAATAAAATAGAAAATATATCCATATTAAAATCATCTACAAATTTATCATTATGAAAAACTACTGCAATAAATTCGGCACAATCATGAGTTGTATAGTAATCGCTTTCATCTTTTAGCGTTGTGTATGTTTCTATATCTAACTCTTTAAAATTTTTAATGAAGCAATAACGGTAATACATAATTGACATAAAATTAAGAAACCACCAACCAAGTATAATCTCCCAATATTTGGTCGTTTCGTTCATGTTGTGCAACTTGTTCATAAAGTCAGCTAAATGAGGTATGAGATTTTTATATGAACTATAAGCTTTTTTGCGAGATATATCCATATCTTCGGTATTTTCCCAAGGTGACGGCATTACTTCGTAGTTTAAACTATCAATAATATGTTTATTTTGATATGTTTTGCACCAATTTCCGAGAAATAGAATTTTATCTGCTTCTAAGTCCCAATACTCTGTGTCAGCAGTGAGAGCGAGGTAGGTTTTGTTTTGTTTTGTTTTGTGAGATGTGTTTTCAACAGACATTGTGATAAAACCTCAGTAGTCTTCATTATCATTGTGAATAGTTATTAATTGATATATCAACACAAGTATGTTATTGTAATATAACATGTTTTACAATCTATATGCAAGCGGTTCAATTTGTACAAGCTATCTTAGGTCATGTTACGATAAGATAATTAAAATGTAATTGGGGTAACAAATGGTAAACCAAACAAATGATGAAAAATTAAATGAAAATAATATAGATGAAGGTTGGTATTTACTGAGAACACAGATTATATTCTGCATTTTTGTTTTATTTTCTATATTTACGATGATTGTATTGATAATGCAGAGGATAGAACCAACTGAAAATACAAATGTTATAAACACTTTATTACCGGAGTTTCACTCTTTTGTATATTCATTACAGTACAGAGAAACATTTTTATATATTGTTATATCAATTTTAGCAGTTTTTGTAGCATTTTTAATTCCTGTAGTTCCAGTATTTTCAGATAAAACCACATCAAATAAACATTCTAAACTTAAACGATTTTTAATTATGTTTGAAGAAGAAATGATTAAAATATCGTGGGTACTTGCAGCTATTTTTATTTTTGTATGTTTTTGGATTGTTGATTTTATTTACCTTGATGCAACTATCATCCAAAGTGGTGCGAACATACTCATTACGTTTATTGCTTTTTACTTCATAACACTTTTCTATAGATATAATAAAAAGATATTTAATAAAGCAGCTTTTATATCACTTATCAGTATTAGTGGATTTCTAATTGTATGTGCTTCAACTATGCCTTTACTGGCACATCAAGATGCGTATGCTTTAAATGTGCATTTTTGTGCTTATACAGCACCAATTGCTGATGTATTTTATGGCAGAACACTGTTTACCGAAGGTTTCGCTAACCAATATGGATTTTATCCATATTTATTGGTACCGATATTTAAGGTTATTGGACTGAGTGTGCAAAATGTGTCTATAGTAATGTGTGCTTTGATTTTAGTTATAAATCTGGTAAACCTGAAAATATTACTATTACTGATTAAAAACAAGATACTCGCATTGTTGATTTTTGTGAATGTGATATATTTTACACAAATTTACATTTATTTTGATTATTATAATACTGATTATTCGTACCAACATTTTCCTCATAGATTTTTATTCCCCTCAATTGTCAGTTTACTTTTTATTTATTTTATAAGAAACTTTAATAAAAAGAAAGAATTATTATACTTTTCTTTACTTTTTATAGCTTGTGTTTTAGGACTGGTTTGGAACTTAGATGCAGGTATAATTGTTTTTTTAGCTTGCCTTATAGGCTTAGTATTTAACTCAGTTATATCATATCTGGCAAACAAACGTTTACATATAGTGAAACCTGTTGCGTTTCTGCTTGGTGTACCAATTGTTTTTATTATTCTTATTCAAACTATAACATATTTTCGCAGTGAACTTTTTGTTAATATAGCTGAAATAACAACTTATCAAAAAACCTTTGTTTCTATGGGATTTATGATGTTGCCAATGCCATTTTTACGTCCTTGGATACTAGTTGCTGCAATTTTCGTGATAGGTATAGTTATTTCTATGAACTACTTACACAAAACTAGAACCGGATTAATGAATTATGATATTAAATATGTTTTGTTATTTTATTTATCAGTTGTTGGTGTGGGAGGTTTTACATTTTATCTAGGACTCACCAATGATTATACTTTTGTAAGAATCCTAACATTTCCTTATATAGTACTCGCGTTGATTTTGGATAATTCACAAGAGCTTTTTGGCACTTCTTTTTCGTATGTAAAAAACAAAAAAAATGGAATGTTCATTGTTCTAGCATTTTTATTGTTTTTGCAACCATTTAGTCTAATGTTTAATTATGATAAAGTAGCTAGAGCTATAGCGCGCAATGTACCATATACTGATGTTGTAGATGATAATTTAGTGAAAATCACTAGACCCCTTATCAATATAGTAAATAGATTAACTAAACGCGATATCCCTCAAACAAGAATAACAGATGACAGTTGGGTTAGTTCTGTCAAACCATTTATTGATAATGATGAAGAATTATTTGTAATCACCACTATAGCACACTATGCATATTATGTAATGTTACTTGAAAAAAGAACTGCAAACTATGCACCATCTGCCACTGAACTATTATTAGTTAAAGATTTTGATAGATTGCAAAACCAATTACTGGACAACACGGAATTGAAAATCTTTATGGATATCCATAGTGGTTTTTATGCTAGATGGTTTACAAGTTCATTAGCTAAAACTCTGTTGTTTAACAGGAGCTATTCAATTATTTGGAATGATGGAAATAAATTCTTATTAAAACCCAATATCGAACAAGGTACCCCTGCTCCTGTTTCACGGACACCAATATTAGAAATAAAAGACATCGAAATACCGGCATCACTTAGTGGGATAGAAGCATATAGTGAAAGTCTTTTAATTCAACCAAATATGTTTTATTTAGCTGTCATTGAACTCTCTTTCGAATTACCTGAAGATGGGAGTGCATATTTGGCTCTGTTTGATAGTGTAAACGGTAATTTGTGGGAGGAAGCATTCGACGCAGGTATTTATAATACAGAATATTTACTATTCTCTGGAAGTAATGATTTATTAAATGGAAATCAGTATTTTAAGATTGTTTCTCATGGTTTAAATGAGCCTATATTTATTACATCATTAAAAATATATGAACTTGATTAACCTAGAAAAGGAGTTTATTATGATAAAACAAATATCCAATAGATTAACCGGGAAAAAATCTATAAAACTAAAAGAAGAGATACAGAAAATCTATTCACGCAGAGAATTAGTTGATGAAATTAGAACAAAACCAACTAATGAAAAAGCTGATAATTACTGGCTCGACTGGTATATAAATATCTTCCTTAAAACATACGATGATAACTATATTAAAGCACGAAAACTCCAACAAATATTACCACTGACATTAATGCCAAAAAGTAAAGCAAATCTTATTAAAAATGTTCATAACTGTATAATAAATTACGCAAAAGTTGCGTTATTATCCGGTGATTATATTACATGCAAACAAATCCGGTTACCCAAACCTCTAACCGATGCAGAGTTAATAAATCATATATCGGATGCTTGGGATATACTACTGCCTTATGCTATTGAAGAATATGGTGAAGACCTTTATATTAGGCTTTTTAGTCTCCTTGGTACATTACCGCAATCACTTTGGCGTGAGGGCCCTTATGAGTATAAAAATGTTAGATTAAACGAAAGTGATATAGTTATTGATGCAGGTGCTAATATGGGCTGGTTTGCGGCTGTCGTTAGTGCAAAAGCCGGTGTGTCACACTCATTTGAGCCTGTACAATGTACACGTGAAAATTATTTAGTAAAAACTGCTGAGCTTAATAAAAATATTATCATACACGACTATGCTCTGTCTGATAAAAAAAGTGAAATGAAGCTACATTATGATAATAAAGATTCAGTGTCAGCAACGCTTGTCGATTATAGAGA
>JAITFS010000206.1 GCA_031281195.1 Oscillospiraceae bacterium | reverse complement strand
CCGCCAATAAAAAAGCTAAAGATTAGTCCTACAATTCCATAACCGATAATAGATTTTGCGGGCTTAATAATGAAGTTTCTGTTATTTGAGAAATTTTGATTTTCTTCGTTCTTTACTTGCTTTACTTGATCTATGAACATCAAAACAAATAAAAATAATATCAACAAAAACCCAACTACGCAAAACAATATTAAAAATTCAATGTCGCTCATACAATTTCCTCCTGCAATGATGACATAGGGATCATCATTTTTTTGTAGTTATATCTTTATATACAGTATCAAAACAATTAGCTAATGTGTCAAGCGATAATGCATCGGTGGAAAAATACTCAGAAGTAAAATCTGTTATTTCAATTGCTCCAACTTTTGTTTCGACATCATATTCACCAAGTAATGTATCAAGAAATAAAAATGTTACTTGACCGTATAATTCAATATTTTCATTATATTTTTCAATAAAGACCAAAATACCAATTTTTTCACCATCCGCGAATAATGTATAGAAAATATCTTTGGGAGAAATTTCCATATCGTTAATTTTTATAGTGCAATCCGATTCTTTCCTCGGTCTAAATTTTATCATTTTCCATTTTTCAAGCTCCGGCTTTTGATTAAATAGTTTTTCCACTTCACCAAAAGATTCTCTTAATCCATTAGCGCTTAAAATAAATTCGCGTCTGTTATTTTCCACAGGTCCAAATTCAAAGGTTAAATTCTTATCTACTTTCTTAAGTTCAGTTGATAATAGCCCAAATGTTTTTTCCAGGTCATTTTCAAAATCGAAAATCAGTTCGCTGTACTTTTCAAACCATTTCCAAAATTCTTTATACTTGTTTTGATTGAACATAATCTCTCCTTAAACCAATGCGGAGTATTGCCATTCAATCACCGGAATGTGACATAAGCCCGAAGCAGTTGCAGAGGCGTAGAGTATACCATGTATTGGACGTAGTTAGAGCATGTTTGTTCTTACGACATTTAATATACAATTTAGAATTCAGTACTCAGTATGTCCATGTGTACTGTATCAAGATAGCAACCATTTTTAAATGTGGATGATCGTCTGCGGCCAAATTCTCGGAATCCAACCTTTTTGTAACAAGCGATACCTTGTTTATTATCAGAATCGCATTGGAGCATAATATTATGTAAATTTAACGTATCAAACCCAAACTTTAATAATAGGCGTATCGCTTCTGCTCCATATCCTTTACCTCGCATTTCAGCTTCGCCGATGAATAATCCAATTGTTGCTCGACGAGAGATATGGTTAATATCAAACAAACCAATATTCCCTATCAATCTTTCAGTGTCTCTAAGAATAATTGCATAGTTGTGTCCTTCTGTAGTTAATCCTTCCAATGCTTTCTTTTCATTTGATAGCGACATCATGTTTTTGTAGTGTCCCAAAGGTATAGCGACAGCAGGGTCATTGAGCCATTTTGTGTATTGCTCTGCATCCTCAATGCATATCGGTGATAGAAATAGATTTTCTCCGACGATTTTTTGGAAATATTTCATTATAAAACCTCGATTCGTGTGTTTTCTGGTTCTTTTTTTATTATTATTCTTCTGAATTATAATACTGGAATATAATTTTTGTCAATATTTCCATTATACTATATAAAAAATTCAACCCACATTTCACACAACACAATTCAGTTAGATAAAGTGGTGCGGAGCAGTCGCTAGAAACAAGGTAGCGACTTATTATCTGCTTTTTATAAGTCTGCGAACATAATTAAAAAGCTCTAACCCTATTTCAATAGATGGAGCATCCCATGTAGCTTTAGTATTTTCGATTGTTCCTTTCCAGGTTATGTTAGTGGAAGTTTCAAAAAAACAACCATCACATAGTTCCATAGAAAAACGGTGTAGTTCATCACCGACAAATATACCCGTTGTGTTATTAGCGTTGTGCAAGGCTTTAGTCACACCATCATAAATAATCGAGTATGTTTCTTGTGGAGACGGCTCCCAACCCTTTGCCATTTCTTTCACCGGTATAGTTAATATTTTGTCGGATAGTTCCAACGCTTCACGCATAGACGCAGCACAGCCAATGTTAGCTAAATATGGTACATCATGAAAACTCAAAACTGCCGAGCCTATTTCAGCTATGTGTATACCGTTCCAAAATAAACTTTTTATCGGTGGGGATTGAATTGTATGAGCGAAATAAGCATTATCCTCACCAAAGCGGGCATGCTGTCCAAATGTGATAATACCAAAAGGGTTTGTAACTGCTTGCCCTCGTATACGCCGCCAGTCAAAACATCTGTTTGACACATCGAATACCCGCACAATTGGTGGCAGTTTTTCCAAGATTATATTGAACTCCGGATTTCCTGCGAAATGCCCATCGTAAAGTAATATATCATCTACACCAAAATCAATCGCGGCATTAACAACTGCTAATGCATCGGATGTAATACACTCTCGACCATGTTCACGCCAATCATCACTTCCGTTCCAAATCCAAGAACTATTTTCATTAAAAATACCCGAAGCGCCTTCCATGTCTGCTATAATTATTAACTGTTTCATAAATGTTATTCCTTTATATTATATTTTCTTTACACATAGTGTATTTATATTCTTACTCTATAATGCGGGTAAAGGTAAATTAATACCAAGTAGAATCACTACAAATGTACCAATCATGTTCATTACAATCGCACATGAGGTAGATCGAATCATTGATTTCTCAGTAATTTTGTTTCTGAACACGATAATCTCTAATACCAGCTTACAACACCTCACCCCGGGGATTAAAAGAAGAGGTATGAATAAAAATAGTATTAAAATAAATATGTTTGAAAAAGTAATATGATAAAGTGACCAAACCCCAATAAAGAGTACTTGCATTGCTAAGTTTTCTATAGAAAATATCATCCAACTTCGCTTCTGTCGATATCCAAACGATAAAAACACAATACTATCTATTATAAAAAGGGGAATCAGCCAACATAGAGCAATAAAAAGGTTTCTTACATGCGTGTAAGGCTGTGAAAAAGTTTGCGTTTCCAAATCTAACTTTAGAGAAAAATCACGTCCGGGTACAGGGAAAGTAATTTCAAACTCGCCGTACTTTTCGCTGCTTGCTAAAATTGTGATATACTCATCATGCCAATAACCGGCGGATTCATCGGATAAATAAAATCGATAATAAGTTTCCCATAATCTGCTACTGACTCTTGAATTGGACAAAGAACCTAAATCCACATCATGAACAATACATATCTCTAAATCTATCGGAGCATTTAACACTACAATAGTCATCGACTGCGGTGCAGGAGAGGTCGCCATTGCAGTTGCTGATGTAATAAAGCTTAATATAACAACTAATTTGACAACCAATAGGAATTTCTTTGTTTTTATCATAAAAACCTCTCTTTTTCCGGAACACCTTGCTCGTTAATAAAGACAGCTCGGCTTATATTATCTGCTATGCTCTGCTACATAAATTGATGCACGACTTTGAATAATTCTTACTGCGTCTTGGATTGTAATTTTGTTATTAAAAAAGTCAGAAGTGGTTTCCATGATAATATTCATGAGAGCATCATTTCTTTGAACTGTTCGTGTAATAGAATCAATTAATTGCATTATTTGAGATACTTCATCTTGTGTTATGGCTTCTATCATTATGTAAAATGGACTTTCGCGTGTTCCAATATCATATTCAAATCTTTCAGACATAACAGCCTCAGTCAGCATACTGTTAAAAACAGTTTTGTTTGTCGGAAATCTTCCTAAAAGATTATTTTCTGTTTGAAAATCTTCAGTAAGAAACATTCGTACAAATTCCCATGCACCTGATTTGTTTTTACTAATGCTTGTTATAGCAATGCTGGTTTGAAAATCAATAGCGTGTCCATCTCTGTTTTCAGCAGGGAAACCCTTAAAAACGAGTTCACCTCCATACAGTGCACGGTAATATCTGAGAACAAAAAAGTTGCTAAAATCTGTTTCTGTTACTAATTGTCTACCCGTAGAAATAAGTTCATGCTCTTCTTGTCTTTGATAACCTAAAGGAAACTCATTGGGAAAAGTGTTTGCAAAACTCAACAGTTCTTCAAAATCACCTCTATCAAAATATGTTGTTCCTGACACCCAGTCAATATACTCATCCAAATTATATCTTAGAAAGAAACGCAACAGAGATTCCTTGTCAAATCTGTCCCCGATAGGCATATCTGCTAAAGGATTTGACATAAGCACCGCTTTGAACTCTTCCATATCCCACCCCGAATCTCTTCCAAGTACTGTGGGATTTCCCAGCAATGTACTTATTGTGAAATACGGAAATACATTGTAAAGATTTCCGTCGATTTCTGCTGCTCGCAACACATTGCTCATTAAATCGCTGCGGTTTAATTCATCATCTGCATCGATGAAAGGGTATAAATCTTCAAAGAGTCCTCTTGTTGCAAATTGATGAAATGGCAAACCGGCAACATTATAGATATCAGCAACATTACCGGTAATTATATCCACGATCATTCTGTTAAGCGGTACTGACCAGTCAAAGTTACTATCGTCAAGAAAATCACTATAATTAATAACTTCAATGAAGTAGGTGGTGCTTGTATTGTTAAACTGTCTTACAGCACTCATCAATTCTGTTTGATCAATAAGCGTAGCAAGATTTAATTGTATTCTTGCTGACAAATCATTTTCATCTGATTTGTGATGTTCGATAACATCATTAGGATTGTTAACATCGATATTCGGGTGTAATATTTCCGGTAATGAGCTATGATTATTGTTTCCACAGGATAAAAGAAAAATGTTAACACAAAGTGCTAATATTATGAAATATGAAATAATTATTTTTCGTTTGCACATTTTGAAGACCTCAATTAACAGATTGCTTTTTCGGAGAACTTATTTATGTAATAATCACCGTAAATATAAGTATTGTAGACTATACGAATACTACGCAGATGATTTTACTTAACCCGTCAGCGTATACCGTTTGTTATCGGCATGATGTACCTTAGAGCTTAGAGGTTAGGAGGAAATAGAAGGTCTGTTCCAACCGTTTGCTTTCATGAATAATCTTAGCTCGGTTTGATAGGTTAATAATCTTAAATCCATAGAATGTGCCGGCTCAAGTTCTATATCGCGATATAAATCAGATATATCAAGTATATCTTTGACTCTATGATCAACATTAAAGAAGATTACATACTCATTAAAAAGATATATTGATTGCCCAAAATCATCTGTTCTAAAGAAATGTATATCATTGTAAAGAATACTGCCGTCTTTTGTTGTTAAATCAGCGAAAATATTACGATAAGCACTTATTAATTGCCTATCTGGTATCGGACTTGTTTCTTTTTGACGAGAAATCTTGATTCGTTCAAATTTATTAATATCACTCAACTCTTGATTCCAGCTATTTGCTTCCTTTAACTCATTTACAAACTCAACCATATACTCTGCGCTCCAGTCTCGATGATTGAGACTGATAACGAAATTATAGTGAGGATAAAAATAAACATATTCGTCATCAACTTTCTGAACGATCAATAAAGCATATCCATACCTTTGATCTTGAAACTGTTGCTCACTGTATGTAAATAACACTCTTCCATAGTTATCTATTTCGAGAACTTCAAGATATGGATCAAAGCCGTGCGGCACATGATGGTCGGGAATATATCCGTTCTGTCCTAATAATGAGTTTTGAGCAGTTGTATATAACTCTGGATAATCTCCTCGATATTCAAAATCACTGGTAACTATTGCGAACAAAGGTGCAAAGTTGATCAATGAAAATGTAGCTATTATTACAGGAAACAATAATAATAAAATTATTTGCTTAAATGATTTCTTTTCTTTTGTTTTTGAAGTTTTGGAAGAGTTAACGTATAAAACGGGCAATGTCAAACAGAAAGGTGCTACTAAGATTACAAAAAAAGAAGTATAAAGTCCTTGAGCACCCATAAATATAATTCCTAACACAAAATAGTAAAGTGAAGAGATAGCGATTTGTACAACTAAAAAAATTCCTAAATAAAAGCAAATATATAAACGATTTATTTTTCTAAAGAAAATAAGACCAATTATGCCAACATATATCGCAGTCAACATACTATATAATATAGGTAGAAAGAAATCATCAATATCCTCACCTGTAATAATGCCGGAAAAATCTATAACATTAATGAAAAATATAAGTAAAGGCAAATTCAGGACGATCAAAAGAATGCTTATAATCAATATGCTGATTTTTTTAGATGGCTTTTTAATGTGGTGATTTATGTTTGTAATTTCATTCATTTGTGACCTCCCTATCTTATACTTTCTATACACATTGCGTATTTATATTATTACGCCGTTTACCAAAAATGTAGTATTTTCGATACCATGTGTTAGGCAACATATTTTGTCTTCATTAAGTTTTATTTAGTGTTTTTCTTAGATAAAATTTATGTTATTTCATTTATTCCTTTATATTGTTTTTTAACTTTCCCATTAAAAAATACAGAAATTGCTTTTGTGGGACATTTATTTATACAACGATAACATATCGTACAATTAGATTTTTGTGCAATTTTTCCATTATTAATTTCAAAATTATTCATTGGACAAATTGATACACATAAACTACATTTTATACAATCATTATTTATGAATACAGAATTTAATGCTTTTCTTTCAATAGCGTATATAAATACTCCCTGAAACAAACCCAATATTTTTGATATTACATTGAACCCGCGTTTTTTTACAATACCGCTTGTAATATTATTACATATTAATATTATTTTTTGCTCTGATTTTTTAATGTATTTTTGAATTTTATTATCATTTGCTAATGGTAATATAAATAAATTACATACATTATTTGGCATAAAAAAATGTTCTGCATAAATTACATTTAAGTATTTTTTAGGGAAAATATCTATAAATGCTCTAGCACCATCACCAGAAAAAATATATTGCGTACAAAAAATTATGATTTTTTTGTCTTTAAATGCTTCCATATATTGTATGGAAAATTCCCGCATAATCCTAGGAACTCTAGAACCATAAATTGGATAACAAAATCCTATTATTTCTTCTGAAGAAATTAATTGTTCAAAATCAACTCTTTCTTCAATGGAATAGCAATTACAACTCATATTTCTACAGAATAATTCGGCTATGTATTTAGAGTTGCCTGTTCCGGAAAAATATATCATTATCATTTTGATATTATAGCTCTGTTTTTATATTTATTCAATATATTTTCAATGGCGAGTTGTTAACTTAGGTGGTATTTTATTTTTTGCGTGCAAAGATACTATTCATGGCGTGCTGATGAGGCACTTCTGATGAATTACAATCAAAAACAAACTCTGAAAAATCTTCTACATACCAGTCGCTATAGTAAGCTAATAGCTGACCCGAAGACCAAAGATACGAATGTTCCTCGTTCTCTGGTGCAGGAGTAATAAATGGTTTTTTTATAAACACATTGAACACATTTAGTCCGTTCTCGTTCGTATGAGTTAGATAATTGCCAAAGACTTCATCACGTAATTCAGGTTTAATATAATGAAGAACACCGCTAGAAAATAAAATATCATAGTTGTCGTTTAGTCTGTAATCCCAAATGTTTGCCTTGAACACATTAACTTTAACATTAGCTCTTTCGGCAAGCTTTTTTGTTTTTTCAACACCTGTGTCCGATAAATCGAAAGCACTCACATCATAACCACAACGAGCAAGAAAAACTGAATCCTTACCCTCTCCGCAACCAATATCTAAAACCCTAGTATATTTATCTGGTGGCATGAGTTCAATAATCTTTAAACACATATAAGATGGTTTAACACCCCAATAGTATTCATCGCTCACACCATATACTTCATCGTAGTCGTGATAAGAAGAATTTCTCATACTTTTTATGCCTCCCAAAGAGTAATTAATCAACGATGTGATGTCCTTCAACCACGTTACATATAATCCCCTTTATAAATAATTTATTCCAATACAATAAAAAAATCAATACAGAATAAATATTTTATAACATCATTATTCCCCTTCTTCATTGTGTACAATCTCTCCGCCATGAAAAATACATTCATATATTTTAGTGTTTTTGAAGTATATTTCTTCTGTCCCATTAAACCAGTTAAAATTACCATTAATTTTACAATGGTATGTATAATCTCCGTTTTTATATTCTGATGGGCCTCTAAATGGATATTCTTCTGGTACATTTAATAATGCTTCTTTCAAAAAATCACCAGAAAAATTATCCCCAATAACCCTACCAATATAATTCATTGACCAAAATGGTACATTATTTTCCCATAATGCTTCTTCTCCGGCAAATTTTGATCCACCCAAATATGTATCTATATATTTTAGTTTACCTTCTGAATATTGTAAATCACGAGAATTTGGTCTTGTGGAATCTATTTTACCACCTTTTCCTGCATAAGTTGCCTTTTTTGCTTTAATTAAAAATTCAATTACATTTTTATCCATAAAATATTCACCCATTACTTTTATCCATACTTCTTCATGTGTTTTTCACTGACTTTATATAAACCATATTTTTCACATAGTCCATGAGCGTCTCTTGCTGCGAATAATCCAAACATTCCTTTAAGCTCTTCCTATTTGGGTAATAATGTTTATTCTGTCCGTTTGAAGCGAGATGATGTATTAAGATAGATGGCACCCACCACAACAATAATTGTAAATAACCCCCAAGATACAGTTAACATAACCAACGGAAAGATGCCTAGGAGCATTGGGATACAAGCGGCTAATAGAATGATAGATGGAATTACCAAAATAACCCATCCAGTAAACTTACTTGTTGCCTTTATATCAAACCTTGCTTTAACTTCTTCGTGATTCAAAGAATCAAGCTTTCCGGCTTGTATTGCTAAACCGAGTGGTAAGCAAGTTAACCCGCCAAGAATATTCGCAAGTGCTATAAATGCATTTTCCATTTACTTCATACCTATTTGTAAGTCTTCAGTATCAAGACCACTATAATATCTACAACTTTCCGCATTAAACTTAATTACTATAAAGTCGTTATTTTGATACCATTTTGAATATGAATCATCCCAAAAATCTTTTTTGCTTTTTTCTTCATCTAATACTTCCATAATCCCTTTGAAAGTTACACCACAAAAAGAATCTTTACAATAAAAATATACACATGCTTTACTGTTTGCCCTAAACTCTTTTACTTTCATTGAAGGTGAATTTGTATGCCAAAAGAAAGCTTTTATACCTTCCCTTTTGAAAGGAGCTATCATTGCTTTTATGTTAGGGTATCCATTTTTATCCACAGAACTTATAAAACTTACGTCTTGTTTATCAATCAAATCATCAATTGTTTTTTCAAGTATTTTCATAAGCAATATCCTTTCTCCTATACAATCTTTATCATTATTTTATAGTTTTGTCAATATTTTACAGATTTCCAATATTTATTTCGCTTAACCTTTCAAAAACAATGCGAAGTATTGCCATTTAATTGACGGAAGTTTAATTACTATAGATAATGCTAATTAGTTGGAGACGTGCTCATTACATTTTCTATCGTAAATACGAACAGCTATTATTGAACCGAGAGAAAAAACTATTGTTGAGCCGATTATTCCTGCCCAAGTGTTAAGGAACACACCATCAGTAACAGCAAGCGTGTTGCTTAAAGTGTGAGCTAATATTGCTAAAAATATACTTCCTGTTATTCTGCGGATTGCTCCGTAGAAAAATGATGTCATAATACAAACGAACAGGAAAAACCACATATCAATACGACCCTCGCTTATTTCAGGAATGAAATAAAGTGGTAAATGCCACACAAACCATATAATACTGAAAATTAAAGCAGATATAATAAATCCGAATTTCTTTTCAAGTTCTGGTTGTAATATGCTCCGCCACCCCGCTTCTTCTAATCCACCCATAAAAAAGCAAATCACAAAGATAAGCGGAAGCATGTTCAGGGGAGGTTCGGTCACACCCGAAATTACCCTGTTAAGCAAATGATACGCTGCAATAGGAGCTAGAGCAAGCAAATAGTATACAAAACGAGTTTTAACATTGAAAATTAGTTTGAACCATTGCTTAAAGCCTGTTATCTTGTTGCTTTTCTTTAAAGCAATATACGAGGCGATTGTCGGTGATAAACCGCCGATTAGCTGTAGAATCAATACCCAAGGGTGAGTCGATTCTGCAATCCCGAACCCGGCGAGGATAATCACTGTCCCCCATGTCGCTAACATGATCACGAATGTAATAATTAAAAAGTGTACGGTTAATTTTATGTTCACAATTCCTCCTTGCTGTAAGCCGTTACAGGCTTTCTTTCTTGATATGTTCATGATATGCCCCATGCGTTAGTTTGTATGCATTGCTAAAATCGTTTGCAAGTGTTTCGGGATGTACATCGAAGTATTGACACCACGCTTCTGAATAGCAGACAAATAGAGCGGCTGGCAGCATACTAGTAAAAAATTCTGTAACCCAATGCGGGTGTTCAGACAGATCGGGGTCGTTGCTAATTAAAATTTCTACAGCTTTGAAGATTGCCGTATGATAATTACCTGACGGCTTTAACGATTCGGATAGTAAAATACGAGTCTTCTCCTTATTTTCCTCAAGAAAGCGGATGTATTTGGTTATTTTATCAACACCTGCATCTGTTTTGTCTTGTAATATCCGTGCGTATTCATTAAAAAAATCTATAAGGATATAATTCAATAAATCCTCTTTGTTTTTAAAATGATAATAAATCAAGGATTTCGGCACACCTGCACCTGCGGCAATTTCATCCATGCCTGTTGCATCATACCCCTTATCAGAAAAGAGGGTTATTGCTGTAGATAGAATTTCGCTTTTTTTACTTTTTTTTGGCATTTAATCATCTCCACAATATTATACTGAACATTCGGTAGCATTATAATGTAAACAAAATGCTTTGTCAACACTAAATGTGAGAATCAAATATCATTATGTTAAATAAATTATCTTAACTATACTGTAAATGATTTCGCTTGTACGGTCTAATGGGTGCTTTTTCGTCGTTTCCTAAATGTAGTATTGCCAACAACGTTTGTTATGAGAAGCTGGAGCATTTTCATAGTTTTCTTACTACTATATAGAATCTATGCATTGTAAAATCAATAAAATCTTTTTTCTGTATTATGTCATTTATTATTGTTAATTTATTATAGTATTTTTCAATGGAAAAATCTTTTACTTGCCATGGTATACATTTTAAATAATACACCAATGCTCCTATATCTTTAAATTTCATTTTTCCTACATATTCTTCATAATCAAGAATTTCCATACCACTATTTTTAAAGATTTCAATATTTTTTATTAAACACCACTCAACATAATTCATAGTTTTTGTTTCAAAAGCCATATTCATATCAATTCCGTTAAGTCCACCTACTTGTTGTGTTATAAATAGACCGTTTTTCTGTAGAGTTCTTTTTAATATATTTATATCAAAAGATCCGTGTCGGTTAATTATAATGTCAAAATACTCATCTTCAAAAGGAATTTCGCTACTTGCTTTAACTGGTTTTAAATAATAACCTCTTTCTTTTAATCTGTTTTCTGCTATGGGAATATTAGGTTTATAACCTTCTGTAGCGAAAACCTGTTTCGGCAAATTTGATAAAGAACACAGAAGTTCCCCTCCTCCTGTATCCATGTCTAATAGTCTATTTCTTCCGGAACAAGCTTTTTCCACAATATTTTGATAATTCCAAGGTAATTTATCTTCTTCCATACGTCCTTCCAAATATGAAAAGTCCCATCCAGAAAAATGAGCATTAAACTCATTTGATAAATATTCATATAAATCTTCCATTATTTCCTCCATGTTTTTTATACATTATTTTATGTATTCTTTTATTTCTTGGTTTAAGATAAATTGATTGTTTTCGTCTTTTAAGAATGGCAGAACACTAATAACAGCATCAATATTCAGCAATCCGTATATATGAGGATAGTCAGTGCTTCCACCGATTTCCCATTTAATTTCTGCATCAACCTTATCTGTATCAATACATAGAAGTACAAGTGGTTCTTCAACGTCTAAAAACATCCAAACGACATTATGCACAGTATGTATATCAGAACAATGTATAAATCCGTCTGTTTCCAAATAGTTCTCACCATAAAACTCTTTAGATTTATAGTTATCCCATTCGCTTTTCTTTATTATGTGTAGGATAATCACTTTGATACCTCCTAATGTAGAAATACGGCTACTCTCGCTATGGCGTTATATTTTTAACACATATATGCACTCACCCCGCGTTAAGTAAAATCAGCGAAGCGGATTTTGCTCCACCCGTCAGTGTATATTGTGTGCTATCAGACGTTGTGATGCGGCTATTTTCAATGTTAGAAAATCATTTTCTAAACCCTTGTAAAAGAAATTGTAAGTTTAATAAGAATCGCTTAGCTACTACAAAAAACAGATGG
>JAITFS010000123.1 GCA_031281195.1 Oscillospiraceae bacterium | reverse complement strand
GGACAAGGTTTTTGGGCGAAAAGAGCAAGCAATATCAAGCTGAGTGAAGCAGACAGAGCTCAAGCACAAGAACTGGTCAGTGACAAAGGTTTCTTTGGAGTTGAGCAAACAACCAACCGCATCATGGATTTTGCAAAAGCCTTAGTAGGCTCCGGAGCGAGTGATGCACAGATTGAAAATATGCGAAAAGCAGTGCAAAAAGGTTTTGATGATGTCGCCAGAATGTTTGGCGGATTTGATAAACTGCCTGATGTCACTAAAAATACACACGCAGCAATCATGAAAGCCTTTGACGACTGGAAATCCGGTGAGTAATTAATACTTTATCCCACTCTTGACAAATATACCTCTTGCCTGTCATAATATCATTATTATTATGACAAGCAGGAGGGTTTTTTTATGTCTATTGATTTTGACAAAATTGGCAAATTGGGGTTTGGTTACATGCGTTTACCTCGTATAAACGGAGAGTTTGACGAGGTGCAGATTAATAAAATGGCTGATATGTTCCTAGAAAGTGGAGGAACATACTTTGATGTCGCGTATGTTTACGACGGTGCAGAAGGTGCTTTGCGTAAATCTGTGATTGAAAGATACCCACGCGAGAAGTTTCAAGTTGCATCAAAACTCCCATTAGGTATGGTTAACGACGAGAGAACTATGGAAGACCTCTTTAACACTTCGTTGGAGCGTCTTGGCACAGACTATATCGACTTTTATTTACTGCATGGTATAAACAGTAGTGACCATGGTGAGAGACTTGGAGCTTGGGACTTTGTTGCTGACTTAAAAGCAAAAGGAAAAATCCGTCATATAGGATTTTCATTCCACGGACACCCTGACGGATTAAAAGATATTTTTACAAAACATCCGGAGGTTGAGTTTGCACAATTGCAAATCAACTATTTTGACTGGACACGTCCAAAAATCAATGCAAAACGTCTACACGAAATTGCTTGTGAGTTTAATGTACCTATAATTATTATGGAGCCGCTACTTGGTGGAAAACTTGCAAGCCCCGATTCACCGATTGCAGATATGTTCAAGGAGCTTGACTCCAATGTTTCACTTGCGTCCTGGGCGTTACGTTATGTGGCTGAGTTAAAGGGTGTGTTTGTCACATTAAGTGGTATGAGCAACCTTGAGCAACTGGAAGATAATATCAAAACTTATGCAGACCTAAAACCACTGTCTGAAAATGATCACAAGGTTATTGATGAAGCAGTTAAACTCTTAAACTCACTCCCTCGCATTGAATGTACGGAGTGTAATTATTGTAAGGATTGTCCGCAGAAAATCCGTATTCCAATGTTAATTAATCTGTATAATGATTTCTTAATCCATAAAACATCAACAAACCTCTCAGGTTCGTACAATTGGATGACCGGTGGTTTTGGTAAAGCAAAAGATTGCACAGCTTGTGGAGTTTGCGAGGATATATGTCCACAAGACCTTGAAATCATCGACACCATGAAAAAGATTTCAAAACTATTCGACTAAGGATATTTCACATAAGAATTCGTCATTGCGGGCTTGACCCGCAATCCCCTCAAGTTATAGCAAAAGTCAGGGGATTCCGTGTCAAGCACGGAATGACGGTTTTTTTATTTTTTAAACCAGTTCTTTGTATAAATTAATAACATTAACAGCGTAGGATTTTGATGAAAAACCCTCCGCTGTTTGTTTTGCTTTTTCAGAAAGTTGTTTGTGCTTTGTACTGTCGCTTAATATTTTATCAATAGCCGCAACAAGTTCATCCTTGTCTTTAAACATATAGCCGTTTTCATCAACAATAAGTGTACCCTCAAGGCAGCGGTCCTCTTTTGCAATAACCGGCACACCGGAAGCCATTGCTTCCACATAAGTTAAGCCTTGCGATTCACTTTCCGAAGCACCGACAAAAATATCACCCAGCTTGTAGTACACACATATTTCTTCCCAAGGACGTTGCCCTGCAAAAATTACTTGTTTACTTATACCAAGCTCTTCAGCAAGCTCTTCCAGTTCAACTCTTGCTGTACCATCACCAACAATAACCAGCTTTACGTGTTTATTTTTCTTCAAATAATCGCTGAGTGAGTTTATTAGCACGTCAATATTTTTTTCACGCTCTGTTCTGCCAATACTGAGCAGGATCCTATCATCAGCTTTTATACCCAGTTCTTCACGTATATCAGCAAGTCGCCCTGTTGTTATATGTTTTTCCGAAAACTTATCCAGATCAATCCCCGACGGGATTACAGATATTTCTTTTTTTACACCATAGCTATATAATAAATCCTGCACCTTCGTTGTCGGGACTATCACTCTATTAGCAAAATTACAAAACAAAGCAGTGAGCTTACGTGCTGCAACACGTGCAGCCGGTTCTAATGCTTCGATGCGTATAATGTATTCTGTGTAGTACTCCCAAACTGTGTGCATTGTGTGTACGTGAGGAACTTTTAATCTTCTAGCCATAAGCTGCCCAAGATTTCCTAATGTAAACTCTGTATGAGTATGAATTATATCGGGAGAAAACTTTCTGACATCCTTATGAATTTTTGGCCCTGCGAGAGTTCCAAGCCGTTGTGTCTTAAACGGAACACTTGGTATTCTGACAATGTTTTCTTCAATATAAGGAGCACCGGGATCTGCTGTTGTCACAACTAAAACCTCATGCCCCTCTGCTTCAAGGTTATCTTTTAACATTAAGACTGAGGTTGCAACTCCGTTAATTGTCGGATAAAACGCATCTGTAAAAAGTGCAATTTTCATGTCGATACCCTTTCTTGAATAGCATTATATAACTCCTCTGTGGCAAGCGCAACCTTTGTTATAGCAAAGTCCTTTGCACTTGGGAATAAATATAAGGTATCATCACTTGTGTTAAGGTCAACACAGTCTCCACGACCTCTAAAATCATATTCAATATGGCATGAATACATTGTGGGAGCGGGCCAATCTATATCAAAACCCTCACCTTTATACGACCCTTTGAGGTTAAAACCACTCATGTTATGCGTTAATACTCCCGGTTCTTTAAACACGTAAAAACGCTCATTTGGCAGCGATTCAATTCGCACATTTGAGGTTGATGAGTAAGTACCTGCTTTTACTTCTTTAATAACATTTTCACGTTCCCACTCGTACCAATCAGGAATATGTGAAAACTCTGTTTTCCCTGCTGTTGCAGTCAGTTCACCTAATTCGCTCAT
>JAITFS010000115.1 GCA_031281195.1 Oscillospiraceae bacterium | reverse complement strand
TTTAAAGATTTGCGAATCTCCCACATGAAACGAATATCCGACCTCGATTTGCCCGGCTATGCTATAGGTGGTCTGGCAGTTGGCGAAACTACCGAAGAAATGTATGAAACTGTTGAAATCGTTGAAGAACACATGCCAAAAAACAAACCTCGTTATCTTATGGGCGTTGGCACACCACAGAATATAATTGAATGTGTCGCACGAGGTATTGACTTCTTTGACTGTGTAATGCCTGCAAGAAACGGTCGTCACGGTAAGCTTTATACATGGAATGATGGTAAAATAGGCAACATTAATATTAATAATAAACAATATGAAAATGACCCAAATCCGATTGATGAAAACTGTGAGTGCCCAACATGTAAGCATTTTTCAAGAGCATATTTAAGGCATCTTTTCAAAGCTAATGAAATGCTTGCAATGCGGCTTGCAGTTTTACACAACTTATACTACTATAATAATCTGATGAAGGAAATAAGGGAATCACTTGATAATGGAACATTTAACGAACTATATCACCGCACCCGGACTGGTTGACCTGCACGTCCACTTTCGTGAGCCGGGATTTGAATATAAAGAAGACATCAAATCCGGAGCGGCAGCGGCGGCGGCTGGTGGATATGCTATTTGTTGCTGTATGGCAAACACAGACCCTGTAGCGGACACGCCGGAGGTTATAGAACAAATTATTAAAAAAGCGGAAAATGTTTCGATTACAGTTCTACCCATAGGTGCTGTAACTAAAGGTTTATTAGGAAAAGAGCTGACAGATTTTGTCACATTAAAAAAAGCAGGAGCAGTAGCACTTTCTGATGACGGTATGCCAATAGAAGATGATAATATCATGTACAAAGCCCTAAAACTCTCAAAAGAACACGGAATATTGATTATAAGTCACTGCGAAGAAGAGGAAACAATGGTAAAACGTGATGTAAAACTCGCAGAAAAAGCAGACGCAAGTATTCATATAGCACACATTAGCACAGCTTCGGCGGTTAATACTATTCGAGAAGCAAAAGCAAGAGGTGTAAAAGTCACAACAGAAACCTGCCCGCACTACTTTTCATTGATAGGTGAGACAGGAAACAGATCGACGAATAGAAAAATGAACCCACCACTTAGGACTCAAGAGGATGTTGAAGCAATAATCCTTGGATTACAAGACGGTACAATAGACGCAATTGCAACGGATCACGCACCTCATAGTTTTGAAGAAAAAAAACTTCCCTACAACGAAGCACCAAATGGTATAATAGGTCTCGAAACAGCACTTGCAGTCACTCTAACATTCCTATATCATACAGGGAAGCTAAGTATTGAGCGAATTATCGAGTTAATGTCAATAAATCCGCGAAAGATTCTGAGCAAAACACTAGGAAAAGATTTTATATTTAATGTTGGTGAAATAATGTTCGACCCAAATGAAGAATGGACAGTAGACTCATCTACATTTAAATCCAAAGCGCGAAACACACCGTATGAGGGTATGGTACTAAAAGGCAGAGTTAAGGGATAAATACATAATTTATAGGAGGTTTGAGGTTTGTATGTGTTTTTTCAGTTTCGTAGAGCGAAACCATGGATGGTGTAGCGCCGAAACTCTGAGTATGGAGGCTCAGCGTTTCGGATAGAAACTGCTAAAAAATACATACAAATCTCAAACTAACAAAGGAGGATTTTATGTCATTTGTTACATTACAAGAGAGAATTAATACGCTACAAAATCCAACTGTTGTTGGGCTGGACCCTGATTTGCAACACATTCCTCCGCAAATACTTGAAAAACACATCGCAGAACTCGGTGAAAACCTTGATGCAGCAGCACGAGCAGTCATAGAGTTTAACATGAACCTTATTGAAGCACTCCACGACATAGTACCGGCCGTTAAACCACAAGCAGCGTACTATGAAATCCTTGGAGCGCACGGCATACAAGCGCTAAAACTCACATGCGATTACGCTCGCTCAAAAGGTATGTATGTGATAATCGACGCAAAAAGAGGTGACATTGGCTCAGTAGCGGAAACATACAGCGAAGCTTATCTTGGCACAATCAAAGTCGGCAGTGCTGAATATGCACCGTTTAACGCAGATGCTCTTACTGTTAACACATATCTTGGCTCTGATGGAATAAAACCATTTATAGATACTGCAAAAAAACACGACAAAGCTATTTTCGCTCTTGTAAAAACGTCAAACCCGTCATCGGGTGAAATTCAAGATAAAATGGTAAATAAACCCCCTATTCATCTTTATCAAGCTGTGGGTGAAATGCTCGAAGATATATCGGATGATACTATTGATAAAAATGGATATACTTGTGCAGGTGCAGTTGTTGGTGCAACATATCCCGAGGAACTGTCAAGGCTTCGTAAAAAGCTTAAACACACGTTTTTCCTCGTTCCGGGTTATGGTGCTCAAGGTGGCACAGCAGAGAATGTTAAAGGTGCTTTTGACGAAAACGGCAACGGTGCAATAATTAACTCATCTCGTGGAATAATCGCTGCTTGGAAAAAAGAAAACGCACACTACGCAGACGCCGCTCGCAAAGAAGCACTCTCAATGCGTGACGAACTCCGTAAAGTATTAGATTTATAGAGAATAAATCTTAATTATTCTTATATCATTAATTATTAATTCGTCACGATTCCGGACATCATTGTGGTTTCGACGCCTTTTTTCGCCCATTCTGCGGCAATTTTGTTAAGACCTAAAGAATCGCTTGACATGTGACCTGCAATAACAACATTACCAATACCTTGCGTTTTAATCTCTTTAGCATCTTTCTCCGAAATGTGCATCATAACAAGAGTACCTACTCCAGCTTCAAAGTATTCCTTGATGATTTTCACACCGGGACCGGTAAGCCCTGACATTAAAACATAGATTTTACCGGCATAACTGTCCTTTGAACCCACTCGAATGACGGGTTTTCTTGCAGAGTTTTTGTACTCGGGGATTTCTTCAAGTGCATCTATGATTTCTTCAACCTTTGTTTCGGGTTTATCAGAAAACTTACTGTCAAGAAACTCCTGAACAATAGCTTCACTTATCACATCCGCAGGGGTATGAATACACATATATGGCATGTTTAGAAGCTTTGCTGCACTTTCGCTACGTCTGGAGTTAGAGACATGATTGTTGTAGCTGAGTTCACTTTTGCGGTCTTCAAGAAGTTTTTGGCTCTTGTTAAGTGGTACACCAAGTACTTCAAGCTTGCGGAAATGCTCGTGCAAAACATCAAGCATATCCACATTTGTGTTTCTCGGGTGATGGCTGACAACGCAATCAAAGCCTAATTCTCTGGCGAGTAGCAGCTCCGCAGTATCCATATCTACACCCATTAAAACTTTTTTGATGTCTTTGCCTTCTACAATTATGCCACAATCATGTGGCATTTCCTTTAGTTTCGCAGTTTTCAGCGCAATATCCATCAATTTCTGTGTCGTCATATCATCATTCCTACTTTCTGTTAAATTGGTTTGAAATTTATATGTATTTTTTAGCGGTTTCTATCCGAAACGCTGAGCCTCCATGCTCAGAGTTTCGGCGCTACACCGTCCATGGTTTCGCTTTACGAAACCGAAAAAACACATACAAACCTCAAACTACTCATATATTATGCATTTGTTTTAAGCTTTCTTGTAGGTTTGTTAGTAAGGCTTTGTGTTTTTCCAGTTTGTCACGTTCTGCTTGTACTACTGCCGGTGGAGCTTTGTCTGTGAATTGTGTGTTTGCCAGTTTGCTTTCGGTTTTTTGAACCTCTACTTCTGCTTTTGTTATCTCACGGTTTAATCGCTCGCGTTCTTTGTTAATATCAACCAGCTCTGATAGTGGCATATAGATACGGGCATCATTTGTTACTGCTGTTACATAATTATCTAGGTCAT
>JAITFS010000202.1 GCA_031281195.1 Oscillospiraceae bacterium | reverse complement strand
CCGCCAATAAAAAAGCTAAAGATTAGTCCTACAATTCCATAACCGATAATAGATTTTGCGGGCTTAATAATGAAGTTTCTGTTATTTGAGAAATTTTGATTTTCTTCGTTCTTTACTTGTTTTACTTGATCTATGAACATCAAAACAAATAAAAATAATATCAACAAAAACCCAACTACGCAAAACAATATTAAAAATTCAATGTCGCTCATACAATTTCCTCCTTTATTAGCTTTTTCATCTTGCAAGAACATCATATGCTTCTTTGTTCATCAAGAGTTTGGATAAATTGTTCAAAAACGTTTTTTCTATTCTTCGCTGTTTCATAGTATAGCAAACCATATTTTCCGGTTCATCGTTACTTGACGGCTACCATGGACGGCGGCACACGTTCCCTAAACTCCATTTTATATACCGTGTGTTATCAGACATACGAGCGGCTTACGTAAAGTTTGATTAGCACGAAAGAACTTCAATTTAGTCACCACAATTTACTGTTTATTTTTCGGTTAGCTCGTTTATGTCATAATTGCTGTAAATATGAGTCTGTAGATAATGCTCTTAGACCACCTACTCATAATGTGTCCACATGCTTATAACTTTTACGATTCCCTCATACAGATTGCCGTTTTCGTCTTTACACCCTTCTGTGTTTGGTAGGACTTGATAAATAAAGCGATGTTGACGGTTTAGCCGACGTGAACACGAACCCAGCATATCACCTTTAAGTTTTTCAAATGACTGAGATAATTCAAATGGATTTATTTGAATAGTATTACGAATTTCTATAGCTTTGGGCTTTAATCCGGCTCTTTCTACTTTAATAGCATCTTTTGCAGCTTGTTTTGTAAGCCTTATATCATACATCCGCCCAAACCTCAGCTATTGAGACACATTCAGATAATGGAGTCTTCATGCCTTCTTTTATTTTCTCTTTCATTCCTGGAATGGAGCTTAAGTATTCTGTATCATTATCATACATACCAATACTAAACAACTGAAATGAAATAAACTCTATAATCTTTTCGACAACATCTTCAGGAAGAACGTCAATCTGTGTTTTTGCATATTCCCGACTGGACATACTCTTCAACTCCTCGCTTGCTATTTAATGTAATTATAGCATTCATCAATGTTTAAGTCAAAAGTTAGAAAAAAATATGATTTTACATGCACGCTCTGTTATCGGCTAACCATGACCAGCAACCACGCTCTTATTAGTGTTTCTCCGTCGTTTTCCAAATGTGTAGTATTACCGTGTGTTATCAGCAGTACGGATGGTTGCGTAAAGCTTGATTAGCACGAAGAATTTCGGCTTTGCCACCACAACTTACTACTTGCCTTTTCGGGGAACTCGCTTATGTTGTGATTGCCGTAAATTTAAGAACTGTAGAAAATGCTAATAACCGAACTCCAATAAACCCAAATATCACGAATCAAATTAAAGCATCATACCTTGTTATTAGCATTATTTTAATCTACTGAAGTCAATCATATCCGCTAATTGTTCTAAATCACTACGAGTAATCAGGAGATCAATCATCTCAGGTCCAAAGTTATCCAAATATGTTTCATCACCAGTTGCTTCATATAAATCATACGCTTCCCGAAAACCCTTTATATTATATGTTTGGCTTATCTCAGAGCCACCGTTTACAGTTATCATAATAAAGGCTTCATCTGTATCCACTATTATTACCGAGCTTATTTCGTCTTGTAAGAGCAGTATCTTTGTACCGTAAGTATTCACATAAGGCCATTGCTCATATGCAGAAATATCAGAAACTATACCATATACTAAATCAAACGTGCCTTTTCGAGTGGAACGTATACTAAATCCGCTGTCACCATAATAGCCGTCAAACCTGAATGTACCAAGGTCATATACATACCCAGGGTATACAATCAATGATTCATCCAAAAAAGACCCATAGGCTATTCTGTGTAAAAAGGGTTCAAAATTGTCGGGGTCAATCTCGTAATAGTTTATGATGTTGTCCTCACCTTGAAAGATAAGTCCATGCTCTACGGCAATTTCTTCCGGGGATAACTTATGCCCTTCATACTCTTCCATGTGCATACGCCACCACATCTGTGCAGCTTCAAATTCCGGGCTGCCGGGAAGGCCACTCACGGTTACATAATAAAGTTCGAACTCTACCTCTGTGGCATCTGGATTTGCAGCGACGAAGTCCTCCCACGGAAGACCTGAATTAATAATTTCATTGCCCTCGTTGTCAACAAGATATGTACCCGTATCTGCATTACTTTGTAGAAGCATATCACGCATTCCAAATAGGTTTGTTGCAAGAGCAGCAGTGCCAAACATCAGTATAAATATTGCTATTGTCGCTGCAAAAACGGCTGGCTTTCTGAATAATGGTCGCATGCGTGGTCTATCATTTTTTCTTGTTACTTTTTCCGCATTAGTTCTTATTTGGAATAATGTTTGTTCGATTCGTTGGTTTACTGATTCCGATATTTCCAAATTGTCGCTTAATATATAATGCATTTCCTGTGTTGTCATTATAGCATACCTCCAACTTCACATGTAATATATGTGGCTTTCATTTTTTCTCGGCTTCTTTCAAGCCTTTTCTTTACTGCGTTTTCTGATATTCCAAGCACTTCACTTATTTCTTTTACAGAAAGGCATTCACCATATCGAAGTACACATACAGTTCTTTTAGATTCATCAAGTGAGCTAATCAACATCATAAATTCAATGTTGGATAGTCCTATGTCATGGTGCCCTTCTTCTTGTATTGTATCTAAAGATACAAGCCGCTTTTCGCGTTTGATGATATCGTTGCACTTGTTAATAAGAATCTTGATCAGCCATGTTTTGAAATGTTCTGGAGAACGTAACGAATGTAGTTTCTCATAGCAGGTGAGAATAGCGTCCTGTATTGCGTCTGCAACATCATCGTCGTTTCTTAAATAACTCTTTGCTATTCGATACATAGATTGTTTATTTAATCTGATTAGTTCGGTGAAAGCGTTGGCATCACAGTTTTTCGCTTGTATAACCAACTGCTTCATATTGCTCAACTCCATTCATTTTTATAGGACGTCCATTTGTACTGTACACTTATTAGACTGATTATAGAGTTCTTTGGTGACATAAAATAAAAAACGCCAGACATCGCTAGCAACTCATTAGTTTTTCGTCCTTTGTATAATCATTAGATATGAAGTAACTTTAAGGTCAATATCAATATCGTAAAGTTAATAATATTTCTGCGTAAAATGTCTTAATTGCTAGTAGTCATAAAATAATTATTACCTGACATAATGAGTTCAATAATACTATATCGTATAATTTTCGTTTCTGTGCCGCCAAGGATGGTGGCACACGTTTCCAATTCCATTTTGGATAACGTTCAAGGTATACGACGTTTTGCGGTTGCGAATGAGAGCTTGTGTTTCAAGACCAGCAACCGCAAAATGTGGCTTGAAGGAGGCGTGGGAGCGAGCCGAGGGCGACCGACCTAGCCGACTGGAAGCCCGAAGTCGCCAAAAGCGACGGAGCGTATACCGTGTGTTATGTGCAGTTGTACCGTATTAATATTTTCTTACCTGTTAAACCATGCACAAGTTTTACATCTCTCCGGCATATCAATATTTGAATTAACTGCCTCACGCAATTGATTATATTTTATACTATTCCATACTTCCTTAAAACTTTTATTTTGAACATTTCCCGCAAGCGCACCGATATTGCAACATAAAAATACATCGCCATTATATGCTACCGACGCACTGACAAAAGGTGCATTACAGTTTGTATCTACAATAAAGTTATCTTTATGTGTATATTTGTCGCCATACCATAGATAATCGCCAATTTTTGTAGGATATAAACTATTCAACATTTTGTGACTATTCAAAAATGCAAATGTTTTTTCTATTTCCTGTCGTAAATCATTATTCATTTCAACAGCATATTCAATTGGGGCGGTTACAAGCCCATATCCCATACGCTTAATCCCTAATGAATATGCAAGTTTTGCTATAGCAAGTATCTGATTTTGATTTTCTTTTTGTATTGATGTGTAGATTTCAGGTGATTTATTTACAGGAATACCTGAATATGCTTCGGCAAGAATTTTCAAATTTTCACAAATTCGTTCAAAATTTGCCCCGCGCCTGATATTTTCAAATGTATTTTTATCTGCTCCATCAAAAGAAATGGTAATTCTAATTTCCTTTGAACGTAGAAACTCAATCATATCGTTTGTTAGAAGCATACCATTTGTTGAAATGTCAATTTCACAATCGTTTCTCTTAACTGAACAGGTATAATTGATCCTTTCCCGAAAATCAGTTAATATTAACGGCTCACCCCAATTAAACAAAGAATAACTTTTAGTATACGGTGCAGTTTCATCGATTAGTCTGCAAAATAAATCAAAAGGCATTATTTTACCTGTAATTTGTAATTCGTCACGGCACATTTTGCAAAACAGATTACAATCTTGCGTTAT
>JAITFS010000073.1 GCA_031281195.1 Oscillospiraceae bacterium | reverse complement strand
GACCCTGCCCTTCATCAATCATTCTACTTTGTCCTTCTTCTGTAAATGGCGATGCATCATTGGTCACATTAGCAGGAGCTTCAGCATAAATAGCGTCATTTACAGGTAGCGGTGGAGCATACTCTGCAAAAAATGCTTTACCTAATGTTTTTTCTTCATTAGAGCTTTCATCATTTAGTGCGTTCAAATCAACACCTTCATCATTTGTTAGTTCTTCACTAACATCAGTACCTACATCAGCGTTTATAGAACGTGTATCTGTTTTATTATCACTTGTTGTTTCATATCGTGTATCCATATCTTCTTACCTCAATCTATTATTATAACGAAATCCTTACTTCCTCTTGAATCCATCGGCAATTATTTTCTTACCACTCTCAGGACGTTCTCTAAGGGTGACCATGAAATTGTAAACCCCAACTCCATCCATGAATGGTGCAAGTTTAGAAATATCTTTTGCAGAATAACCCTCAATTACTATAGGATTATCTTGTAAATATTCTCTTTTTTCTAACCAATATTCAAATTCTGAACGTATATCATCGTGTTTCTCTAAAGGTGTTACAATTTTCATAGCAACTTCATATTTTTGTTTACGCTCATTTACTAAATAATCAACAATCTTGTTCATTTTTATATTACTCCTTATTTCTCAGATAATCTGTCTTTGAAACCTTGTGCATAATCCCTAGCTTCTGCTTCAATCATTTGGTTTTGATAAGCCTCAAAATCATACTCCGAGCTTATATAATTGTCAAACGCTTCTTGGTATTCTCCAGCTTTTGGATTATTTGGGTCTTTTGCTATCTGTTCTTGCAAAGCATGCCACATTTCATGTGCTATGGTATCAGCGGCTTCTAGATTATCATCAAGCATATTTTGGTTAATCTCGACTGTGTTTGTATCGGGACTATAACCGCCATAAGAACCATCGGGCATATCATCACGGAAAACAATTTCAGGTGGATTTTCTAGTCCTGTGTCTGTTGCAACAAAATCAGCGAGGTCAGTCATGGATTTCTTTTGTTCATCTAAGGATAAATCACTCCAACTATCGGCTTGAAAATTATCAAGCACAACATCCATTCCACCATCATTTAAGTCTTCACCTATATTGTCATTGGTTGACTCTCTGCCGATTTCAAATGTTACGTCAGCACCAGCGTTTAGGTCAATGCCTTCGTTTTTTGCAAGATCACCACCAAAATCTGATTTGGCTTCACTGTCAGCACTTTTAGTATCTTGCTTTATGTCATTAGCCATATCACGGCTCATGTTGTAACCTTCACTCATATCATTTCACCTCAAATCCCTGATAGAGTCTTCTTAACTGTTGCATCAGAGATTTTTATCTTTGTACCATATCTGATACGTCGCAGTAAGTGAAGTTCTACACATGCCAGTAAAAGCTGGTCAAATTGGTCATATTCTTCTTCGTTTAGTTCTTGTTTTATTAATGCTGACATTTGTCTAAAAACATTTCTGACAATACTCGAATCATCACTATCTGGTTTAAAGTTTTTCACAAATATACGTCTTGCTATCTCGCGTCCTAAAATACGTTTGTCATAATCACAGCCGTCAACACAGTACCTACAAAATGAACATTCTGGATATGGACGTAGTTTATCTTTTTTATCATTCCAATATGTTGTTAATGATTTAATCCCATCATCAGAGAGTGAAATGCTAATTTTATTAGCTAGCCTATAATCCTCTGTTTTGATTTCTTCAGGTTCATCAAGTTTGCCAAAGAAGAATAAGGCTTCACCCGGTTTTAACTTGGCTAATCTTTGCTCCTGAATGTCAGTCATATTTGAACTGTCTGCAAGAATCTGTTTATCTTGTGCTTCAACTAAACGAAATGCCATTTTAATATCCGTCAGTGCTACTACGTCTGTTGTGACCTTACGTGGCGATTGGTCGGCTATGATGATACCTACACCATAAGAGCGAATTTCAGCAAGCATACGTTTGACGAGTCCTTGTGCTATTGCGCTTGGATTTGCTTCTCCTTCTCCTGCATTTGCATCTGCATCTAGTAAAACGTGAGCTTCTTCTAGGAGAATTACGTTTTTTAAGTCACCTTCTCCGACATAATTACTATTTACATATGCTAATATTGATAAAAGTAACAACGATATTATTAGTGATTTTTGATCACTGTTTTCTATTGCGGCAAGTTCAATTATTGTTGGCTTTTTGAGTATATCTTCTATTGGTATCGAATGGTAATTGTCAAATAAATTGATAAGGCTGTTTAAGCGAACTAATCCTGCACGTCCGATATTCCCTGCATCTCCTGTATATCCAATAGCTTCAAAGGTTTCTTGGAAACATTTTATGAAATCAGAAATGTTGAAAATCTTACCTTTATTATCACTCGTGTAAGTATCAAGCCAGCGAAAATCAGAATAACAATTGTTTACTGTTTCTTCAAAGATTTTATCAAGCGGTGAAGACATTGATACTGCTGCTGCAAATGCAGTTTTTAGTGTGGATTTATATGTCTCCAATTTAACATTTTTTGGCAATACAAACGGATTAAATACAAAGGGTGAAATAGTGTTTTTACCCGGTGTGAATACTTGTAAATCCGGTATACTTTGTACTAATGCTCTATATTCATTCTTTGCAGGTTCTATAACCAAAAACGGGATATTATGATCTTTCCAAAGTCGGTCTAACAAACTGACTGAAAAAGTTGTTTTTCCTGAACCCGGTGTGCCAACTACTAGCATGTGTTTGGTGAGGTCTTTTAGCGTAATACCGATAGTATCACCGCGCGACGATGACTTTAATGTGCCAATCATAATGTCACCACCACCGACAACATTATCAGCATAAGTGCGACTTATTTTACCAGCTTCATTTACCTCAAGCCCTGCGTAAACAGTGTCACTTCCAACCGGAAGCCGGAAAAACTCCGATGCTTCACTTGCTGATATAATGTATGGCAGGTTATAAAAGGCATTTAAGTCTAAGCCAACATTCCATACCGATGGGTTTCTGTCTGTGCCTAGTATAATTTCATGCACAGCCCAAGGTAGTGGGTAAAAATTATTGTCTTTGTTTACATCATTTGGAGCAAGTGAAATTATGCGAAGCTCACTATTGTTGTTTAATTGTGCCAGCACTCTTGTAGCAATAGCATTTGTTTCGCTTTGTTTTCCATAAATCAATATATTAAAAACAAATAATGCTGAGTTTTTGCTTTGAGAGTAGTATTTATACGTTTCTGCATGTTTTTCTGCTAATGTAAAACTAACACTACTGCCAATACTTTGATCTGTGACACCTTTTGAAAGTGTATCAAGGTGCTGTGTGTTGCTATCAATAGCCATCATTTCTTCTTGAGTGTATGTAACAGGTATAAGTTGAAATGATATAGCTGTGTTAGGATGGTCAATTAAAGCTCTAACTATACGGCTCATATCATTAGCTGTTTCAGGGATTTTATCATAAGCATAACAATATGGCATAAGTTGGTTTTGTAATACCTCTAGCCCTTCACTTTTGACTACTGCCTTGACAGATTCTCCGTTGATTTTTCGAATCTGTAAGATTAATTCATCAACAACTACATCACGATAATCATATTTGCCAAAATCAAGAGTCGCTTTGCATATATGCATAAATGATGATATTGTGTTTTCTATATCTATATTATTGTTACCAATTACACGGATAATAATATGTAGTGATATCGAAGCCTTGTACGGTTGGTTTTTTGCTTCTTGTGTTGACCATAATATTTCTAATGAAACATCTTTGCAATTGTTTGCTGTGTTTTTATAGTTTTGGAAAATATCTGAAAGCAAACGTGCCATTTCGAGTTTATATTCAATATCGATATTAACAATCTCAGCAAAACGTTTTTGTAAAATTGAAAGGTGAGGTACGGCAGTAATTTCAACCGCACTAAGACCTATAAGTTCATTGTTTGCGAGAGTTGTTATTGAGATGTGTGACATACTCAAACCTTTCATAAACCATACTATGGGTAATCTTCACCACCATTGGGGTATCGGCATCTTGTCATTCTGCTGATTGCTTTTATTAAACCGACTATTACTCCATACTTTTCCAAAACTAGAATTGTATAACTTGAACATGTTGGTATAAATATACATCTATTTCTTATTTTATTTGGAGCAAAACGTTGATAAAATATAATTGCTAAAACTACAACTTCTTTAAGATTAAACAATGCACTAGCAAGCACTAATATGATAAATATGTTTAACGTACTAATACTTGCTAAGTGATTGTTAATCAATAATGCTAATGTCATACTTGTACATATAGATGTTATAATTCCTGCTATAATTTTTATCACTTGAATCTGTGGTCGAATCACATCTGCTGACAACTTACTTTCATATTCTTGTACAATTTCATAACCTATTGGTAACCATAAACCATTTCCTGTGTTATATAATTCTTCTCCATCAGAGTTGAAACGTTTTTGTTCTTGTTCCAAAAAATATTCCTCATGTAATTTCACAGAAGTTATGGACTGTGATTAATGCAATATTATGTTTTCTTCTCACGGAGTTTCTGCTTCATTCCTTGAATACGACTTTCTAAATCATCACTTGCTTCCATTGCACATGAAAACTTGTCCCCAGGTACAATTATACTAAATTTCGCTGTTTCAAGCATTGTTTTTAACTGTTTGTACTCTTTCTTAGGAGGTTTTTTCATGCAACCGCACCCTTTTGCTTTTACTTCACTTACAACCATTTCTACAGTTTCTTCAGAATCCGTTGCACTTGAAAAGTTTGTTACATCTTTGTAGAAATATTCCTCAGTACGTTCTTTTTTTGAATCAGACAACATATCAAAAGTAAGAGAGTAAACATAAAGTTGATCTGCAGAAAAAAATAACCATGTTACTTCATATAGGTTTGAACAACCTGATTTATAGAAATGTTCTCCACGAGGGAATATAAATCCTCTAAACTCTACCGGTTGTATTTCTTTGACTTGATCTTCGTCAATACCTAACTTACTAATAGCTTTCTTTTTTATAGTAAGTCCTGTCACTTCTTGTTTTACAATTTCTCTATATTCTGACGCTGACATTGTTTTAATCTCAGGTTGTTTTGCAAAGCACCCAACTTTTTGTTCAATACCAAAACCTGGCTCAAAATATTCTTGCAGTACACGTCTTTGACTTGGTTTCATAGGTTCAAGCACAGCAAGTTCTCTCTTAAATTTGTCTTTTGGTGTTTCAATAGTGTTTACTGCATTTTGGATTTCTCTAATATCATTAAGCAATCCCATGTGTTTTTCCTCCAATTTTCTTTCTAATATTATTTTAGCAACATATTATGGGCTGTTACATTACCCAAATTCGATTAAATCCTCTAATTATTTGAAAAACATTAACTCAAAGCACTTGGTTGTTCAACACCTAGTGTTCCATATAATTGTTCAATATCAAGTGGTGAAACTCCTGCCCCATTAGCTTGTTCTAGTGCTTCTTTATATGTAGGTGATGTATTGAAAAACTTACGCTCGAAATAATCATATTTGATATAAGCTAAGAGATGATAAAAGATACCTCTTGGTTCAATCATCAAAGCTGAATTAATGTAACTTTCTATTTGATCTATATCCGGTCGTTGCATTAAGAAAGCCTTTTTACCCCCAAGGACACAAATAGCAGCGTTAAAAAATGTTTCAGGATTATCAAAATTATCAACCATAGCTTTTTTAAATGCTTCGTGTGCCATATCATATTGTTTTAACTTTAAAAAACACATTGCAAGAGTATTATTCAAATCCTTTGCATCAGGTTCATTTTGCAAAGCTTCTCGATATGTTGCTGCATATTGACTCACCATAGGCATTGGCATTGAGTATACACTGGTAAATGTTGATATTATTACCGGTTGTTTACAAAACAAACATTTTGTTGTTCCAATATCAGCCGAGGCTCCGCAATTTCTGCAACTAGTATCATGTACTTGTGTGTTCATGTTTGGTTTCCTTAAGTTAAATTGTTCTATGATTGCTACTTATATTGCATTACTTATAACTTTATTGTTTAATTTATCTTGATGTTTGCTTCCACACCCAAGGCACAGCATAGCTACCCCACCAAAAAAGAGTAGATTATTTAAGGTGCTTGAGTTACTAAAATGTACAATAAAATAAAAGAAATAACTATAACCATAATCTAAACTTAATAAAATATAAACACAACTAAAAAGAAAATAAATAATACCTAAACAAACACATGCGATAGCTACATTTTTTGTATTAACTATTCTAGAGGTGCAGAAAATAAATAGAATTGTTGCTCCCAAAAGTATAAATGGTGTTATATTATAATTAATAATGGAATAAAGAGAAATCCCATATACAGAATACAAAATTAATGGAAATATCATAAGCTTTATTTTTCCAATTAACACACCGATTAATGTTCCTAAAACCAATAATGTTATTGGTATAATGTTTGTATGTGCATACAAGTATGGTATATTTATTGCTGTTGTATGCCAACCTAAATCAAGATAATCACCTAAATTACCAACATTAGGATAATATCCGATTTGTAAAATACATAACATAAACATAGTAACCCAGATTATGATAGAAAGGCTTGATAAAGGAGTCCATTTTGCACTGTTTTTCTTTGTTAAAAACTTCTGTTTCATAGTTCGACTGTCAACTATTTGGTTACCTTGGTGGTAATTGACTGCTAACTCGGTACCACAAGCTGTACAAAATGGTGTGCTACCTTCATTTTCTGTATTGCATTTTCTACATATCATAATTTTATTTCCTTATTATATACATAAATATTTCATCTTTTCTTTTCTCTAATTTTTGCTTTCATCCCTTGTATAGCTGAAACATCATCCGGTGTTATATCACATTCAAAGTCACTACCTGAAACAGTAAATTTTAAAATCACACAATTGACCAGACTTCGTGTATAGCCCGGAAAAATTATTAAATAGATTCCTAATAGTACACAAGAGATTGCCATGACTTTTCCAAGACCATATAATGCAAAAAAGAAGAGAATTGCAGCTAAGATAGAAGCAATTCCGCCTATCGTGTAACCTGCAGGACGAGGATTAAGTAGCTCGATTTTTTTCTGAGTTACGTCAATATTTGTAATATCTTCATAAAAATATTCTCTGGTTCTTTCTGTCATATTTGCACTAGTCATATCAAAAGTATTGCAGTATGCATACATTTGTTTTTCACCAAATAACAAGTATGTCATTTGATATTCAGAAGCACGGAAAACTCCATCCTTAAATACCTTTGAATAGCGACTATCAGATGAATAGTTGCTAATAAGTATCGGTGATATTTCTTTAACTTCGTCAATGTCAATACCATGGATGTTTAAAGCTCGTGCATTTATCCACTGCATACAATTAGATATCTTACCCAAAAGTATAGAATCAAATACATTATCAGAAATATTAAAAATAAGTCCAAGAATTCCTGTACTCATGAAGTACTTAATGATACTTTTCTGTTCACTTGTTCTGCCACGCATTGATATAAAACCTTGTTCTGAAAGTGAGTTCCCTTGAAGTTTTTTTCTTTTACCTGAACGTATTATTCTCATTACGATAATGAAAACAATAATTCCTACAGCTAAATAAATAAACGGGGTATAATTAAATCCAGATCCATAACCATAATCATAATAATTGTACATATAAAAACCTCCAAATATGTATTAATCAGATTTACTCAATACAAAATCATCTCTAGATTCTTGTGCTTTACTGTTGATTATAGTAAGTGTATGTGTTTTTTTATTTTACTTTAAAGCTCGTTAACATCTCATACTTTCTGCAGTCCACCTGTACAGAGTTGATGTTCTATTTTAAAAAAGATAATTTTGTAATTCATAAACAATGTACCACTATGGCTTAGCATCTGGACAGTTTCTGCAATACGCGCTTATTGAACTATTTGATGTACTGCAGTTTTCACATATCCAAAATGTCAATATCTCATCTTCGATTACTTGTTCATTTTCATTCAATAATTCATTAGTAGTTGGAGTAGGTACTTGTTTGTATGGTATATCTATTTTAGTTGTATAGTTACCTGTAATACCGTCATCCTTTACAAAAACCAGCATATTAAAGAGTACGTCTTTATAGCTAAAAAACCACCACAAACATCCGAGACCACCCCCTAAACACAGTCCGATGAATATACCTTGTGCCACATAATTATCATATCTACCAACAAAACCACCTGCAACTGCTCCAATAATTGCTACTATTATTATGATGAGAAAATTACGTTTTCTTACTGTTATTTGTTGAATCAAATGCAATTCCCAACCACCAACAGCTTCGGTGTCAATGATTTTAGCATACTGCTTCACAGCGAAATTATAATCTTCTCCTGTTTGTGCTGTTAATCCAATTGGACCTGCTATGGTTTTATATTGTTTCACTTTTTTCTCCTCCTATTATTTTGTTGTTTCTTATTTTCTTTTGACACTACTTATGTTTTGTGGTTGCGTTAAATAGATTCTTAAAAAAGCTTTTTGATTTTTTATCATAATTTCCTTGT
>JAITFS010000033.1 GCA_031281195.1 Oscillospiraceae bacterium | reverse complement strand
TCTCTATAATCGACAAGCGTTGCTGACACTGAATCTTTATTATCATAATGTAGCTTCATTTCACTTTTTTTATCAGACAGAGCATAGTCGTGTATGATAATATTTTTATTAAGCTCAGCTGTTTTTACTAAATAATTTTCACGTATAAATGGTACAGGTTCAAACGAGTGTGATACACCGGCTTTTGCACTAACGACAGCCGCAAACCAACCCATATTAGCACCTGCATCAATTACTATATCATTTTCGTTTAATCTAACATTTTTATATTCATAAGGACCTTCTATACCAAATGGGCTTTGAGTAACATCAAGAAGAGTAAGAAGAGTGAAATAGAAATCTTCACCATACTCCTCTATGGCATAAGGCAGTAGCATATCACAAACAGTTATTTCAAGATACATTGCGTCTTTATCCGAAATAGGTTTGGGTAGCCGGATTTGTTTACATGTAATATAATCACCGGATAATACTGCAGCTTTTGCATTCTTAATTATAGTGTCACGTGTGTTTTTTATAATCTCCGCTTTATTCTTTGGCATTAACAGCAATGGTAAATATTTTTGAAGTTTACGAGCATTAATATAATTATCTTCATACATATTAAAATGATCTATAAACCAATCTAAATAGAATATATCTGATTTTTCATAATACGGTTGTGCTTTTATTTTTGCGAACAATTCTCTACGTGAGATAATTTGTTTTATTTCATTATTTATTACTTTTTTATGTTCTCCTGATAATCTTCTTATTACTTTATTTAACATTTAATAATTTTCCTCTCATCTTACTGTTATATACACAAATATATCATAAACACTATCATCTTTACTATAACTATTAATAAAAGTAAGCTCTAACTCATCTGCATTAGATATTTCAGCTCTTGATAAAATATATACACCTCCGAGATTTCGAAATGCTTCTGTGTTAATGTAAAGATTTACAGGGTGCTCGGCTTTTGTACGTGTTGGTTGGTACGACAAATCATCATTATATAAATACATCCGAATGCCACCACCATCAAAATAACGACGTTGTTCAGGGTTGCGTTCTAATTGAGGTGCGATAACCTCACGAAATGCAATCATTCGTGCTAATGGATAAAATGATAAGTAACCATCTACTGTAGAAAATCCACTATACATTAACACACTTGGGTGGTAACCTAAAGCAGCTACTCCTTCACCATTATATTGTAGGTCTTCTTTAATATATGTAAATAAATCCACTGAAAAAAACTCATTATATGTTAAAAACTGTCGGTCTCTATATTGAATTAGATTTCGAGAGTAATTGTTGAAGGTTGGATACAGTATTATAAATATAATCTGTACTAGAGTAAGTGAAAACACAAAGAAACGTAAGAGTTTATATTTAAATATCAACAGTAATATTGTTAATACATAAGCAAAACCAATATAAAATAACACACGATTGAAAAGAATAATGCGGTACCAATGAAATCCTCTGAGAAATGGAAATACAGTGTTAATAATACTGTGAACAATTCCGGAATTATATAATGTGCTTATAGAAGCGAAAATGATTGATACAATAAGTAGAATAATTATCTTTGTACAATAAGCTGTCAAGGTTTTATCTTCTAATTGTATTTGATCTTTGTTTATCTTGCAAAAAATACGCAGAATTATCGCAGTAAGTACAATAAATATTACAGGTATAACAATATATTGTGCTAAATGTGGAGCTTGATATGATGTGATAAAATTATCGAACCATCTTGTTGGTATATCATTAAAAACTTCTCGCAATGACATACTACCAAAATCAAAGATTGATCTGTTTGTTGGTTCATTTAAAAATAATGTATTATAAAAAACCCGAATATCAACAACAACATATCCAATTATTAACATGAAAAATCCTATAACAAGGTTGAGATTTACTTTTTTGTTTATTATGCACACAATTATTGTACATAACACCCATAATGTTAATAAGAAAAATCCAATAAATCCAAAGCTTGATAACAATGGGAATAACAATAGTAGAAATATTTTTTTATCAATTTTATCTGCTTGTTTCATAAATACTAAGAAAACAAAACATAGTAATGGTACTGTATCAATTGCTAACCAATATAATGGAACAGAAGGAAGTAATGCAAATGCTAATGATACTAGTTTAATTATTGCTCTGTTTTTGTCACTTGGCAGTATATATCTTAACAACAAGTACATTGATATGTATCCTGCTATTATTTTTATAACATACCCGATTATATGAGCTGTAAAAACATCAAATATTGCATATAATATATAAAGAAGATTAAAAGAGTGATGTATAAAGTATGCTGTTGACATATCTCCCATCACATTTGTGGGTGAATTGAGAGCAAATAGCAATCCATTTTCTTTTAGCATCTTAAGCCATGGTATTGTACTATCAAGATTATCATGAATCGGTATGATGGAATCTTTGCCATAGTAGAAAAGTGGAATAATAGCAATCAATATAACTGCTGTTATTAAATAATTAACCGGAGAAATTATCATTTTCTTTATATTTGTAGATAACATTTATACTAACCTCATGGAGAAAAATCTAAATTATTTTAGCATAATTAATGATTATGTTCAATTATGAAATTTGCAACATAGAATTTTAAACTTTCTCTCTCTTGTACAAAACTATCACAACTTGTATAATAAATAACAGCAAGAAAAATTTATTTATGAAAAGAAGGATTAGTAAATTTATGAACAGTATTCCAATAGTAATGGCTTTTGATGAAAACTTTGCTATAGGTGCTTGTGTAACAATGTATTCTGCACTTCGTAATAAGCTGCCTGATACAGATTACTCATTTCATATCATGACACGCGAAAAATTACTAGATAGCACTTACGAAAAGTTTAATGAACTAAAAATACAATTCCCTAACACAATTATCAACTTCATAGAAGTTGATGATAAATTAGATAATGCATATACTAGTGGCTACTGGACAATAGAAGCATATTTTCGTCTTATAATAGCTGATATATTTCCAAATCTGGATAGATGTATATATACAGATGTAGATGTTGTTATATGTGATGATTTAACTGAATTATGGAATACTGATATTGGCACGAATATTATAGCTGGAGTTAGAGATATATCTATTGGTAAAGATCATATAAAATCTTTAGGCATACCATCATCTGAACAGTACATATATTCGGGGTTTCTTCTAATTAATCTTGAATTAATAAGAAGAGAACATCTTACACAAAATTTTCTCAAACTTATATCAGTTGGTTATAAGAGACACGATATGGATATATTAAATGTTGTATGTTACAATCGTATATATTTCTTACCATATAAATATAGTATTTGCACTATAAATATATTCAATAGAGATGCCTTTAACAAAGATGCAACTCTGCCTATATGTCCTGTAGATGAAATTGAAGATACACTAGATAACCCAATAATTATTCATTATGTTACTGAAAAAAAACCCTGGAACACACATTGTGATTATGCATTATTAAACCATTTATGGTATCAGATGGCACTAGAAAGCCCGTATAAAATTAACTATCTTGATAACATGTTAAAAGGTAGAAATGATCCAACAAAATTAACAGGGCTTTATGATATTCATTATAATTCTAGGAAATCATCAACATATCGTATAGGTCGTGCAGTGACATATATACCAAGGAAAATACACAAACTCATAAGAAGGTGTTAAATCGTTTCATTTCTCTGATAATAATTACTATATTAATTTATTGTTGAAAAAATATTTTTGTGTTGATTATATTAAAGAAAATGAGCAATTTCATATATACATCATAATATCATTATGGTACACTAAATAATATTTCACTTAACGAAAGGCATCAAACATGAAAGTAGTAATCCTAGCTGGTGGTTATGGCACACGTATAAGCGAAGAAAGTCATTTGAAACCAAAACCTATGATTGAAATTGGTGATATGCCTATCCTTTGGTATATCATGAAATCATATTCCCATTATGGATTTAATGACTTTATAATCTGTGCCGGGTATAAAGCAGAGCTTATAAAAGAGTTCTTTGCTAATTACTATCTACGCAGCTCCGATGTAACCTTTGATTTTGGACGTAATAACGAAATGACAATTCATAACAACGTGGCTGAGTCATGGTGTGTTACCATAGTTGATACCGGATTAAACACTATGACTGGTGGCAGAGTTAAACGAGTGCAGAAATACATTGGTAATGAAACATTTCTGCTAACTTATGGTGATGGTGTTAGTGATGTTAATATAAACGATTTACTTTCATTTCATAAAACTCAGAATTGTACAGCTACGATTACAGCCATTCAACCTGGTGGTAAGTTTGGTGCTATGGATATATCTAAGGATAAAAAAATACATAAGTTTGCCGAGAAAACAAAAGAAGATGGTGGTTGGATAAATGGGGGTTTTATGGTATTAGAACCGGAGTTATTCAACTACTTAATCGATGATATGACTGTATTAGAAAAAGATCCCTTAGAAGAACTAGCATCACAAGATAAACTAAGTGCATATCAGCACTATGGATATTGGCAGTGTATGGATACCCTAAGAGATAAACAATTACTTGAAGAATTAGTAGAAAATGGAGAAGCACCTTGGGTCAAATGGTAGATATTAATTTTTATAGAAACAAACGAGTTCTTGTAACCGGTCATACAGGATTTAAGGGTGCTTGGTTATGTTATATTCTTTCATACTTAGGTGCAAATGTTACAGGATACGCATTGAAACCACCCACAGACCCTAATTTATTTACAATATGTAATCTTGATAAAAAAATTAGTTCTATAATTGGTGATATCAGAGACCACGATAAATTACAAGAAGTATTTTATCATTTTAATCCTGAGATAGTAATTCACATGGCTGCTCAGCCTATAGTTCGCGAGAGTTATAAGAATCCCCACTATACGTATGAGGTTAATCTGATGGGAACTGTAAACACACTTGATTGTGTACGTAATACAAACAATGTTAAAAGTTTTTTAAACGTAACAACTGATAAGGTTTACTATAACTATGAGTGGGAGCGAGGTTATATCGAAGCTGATACATTAGGTGGATTTGATCCTTACTCAAGCTCAAAATCTTGTTCTGAGCTAGTTACACAAAGTTATATAAACTCATTTTTTAATGACAGTAATATCGCTGTATCAACAGCACGTTCAGGTAATGTTATTGCAGGTGGTGATTTCGCAGCTCATAGAATAATCCCGGACTGTGTAAAAGCAGCAATAAATAGCGAGATTATTATGCTAAGAAATCCGAATTCAACGCGTCCATATCAACATGTATTAGAAACACTCTTTGCATACTTGATGATAGCTCAAAAGCAATATGAAGATAAAAAGTATGCAAGTTGCTACAATATAGGTCCTGATGATTGTGATTGTATTTCTACAGGAGAGTTAACAGATTTATTCTGCAAAGCTTGGGGAGATTCTCTAAGATGGGAAAGTAAGCATGAAGATAATCTGCACGAAGCAGGATTATTAAAACTCGATTGTTCAAAACTAAAAGCAGTATTTGGTTGGAAACCCAAGTGGCACATAGATAAAACGGTTGATATGATAGTAGAATGGACAAAAGCTTATTATTCAAATGAGAGTGTTTCTGATGTGATGGATAAGCAAATTGATGATTTTTTATATGGGATGTAATTTTCATGAAAAAGGAAGAAAAAAGAGAACAAGCTAGAACACATATACTGGATTTAGTATCTTCTTATTATAATGATTTTCATAAAACAGATGTTGATTACATAAAAGGTTCACGAATTCCTTATGCAGCTCGTGTTTATGATAGTAATGAGATGATAAATTTAGTTGATAGTGCACTAGAGTTCTGGTTAACAAGTGGACGATTTACTGTAGAATTTGAAAAAAAGTTTGCTAATTATATCGGTGTAAAATATTGTGCATTGGTAAACTCAGGGTCATCTGCAAATTTACTTGCTTTTATGACGCTTACATCACCACTATTAGAAAAACGAAGAATAAAACGTGGTGATGAAGTCATAACTGTAGCAGCAGGCTTCCCGACAACGATTTCACCAATAATACAATACGGAGCAATTCCTGTTTTTGTAGATGTGACAATCCCTGAGTATAATATTGATGTTAAGCAATTTAGCTTAGCATTATCACCAAAAACAAAAGCGGTTATGCTTGCACACACACTTGGTAATCCTTTTGATATAAAAACTGTTAAAGATTTTTGTGATAAAAATAACTTATGGTTAATTGAGGATAATTGCGATGCTCTTGGTTCTTTGTATACACTTGATGGAAAAACAAATCTGACAGGGTCATTTGGAGATATCAATACATCCAGTTTTTATCCCCCGCATCATATTACAATGGGTGAAGGTGGTGCTGTATACACAGATAATCCACTATTGTCAAAAATAATGTTCTCAATGCGTGACTGGGGTAGAGATTGTGTTTGTGCTTCCGGGCAAGATAATCTCTGTGGTAATCGTTTTAATAGACAAGATGGTGATTTACCGTATGGTTATGACCATAAGTATGTTTATTCTCACTTTGGATACAACTTAAAAGCAACAGATATGCAAGCAGCAATTGGTGTTGCTCAACTTGATAAAGTTTCAAATTTTGTAGAGCAACGTAGAAATAACTACAACCGATTAAAAATTGCTTTATTAAATGTACAGGACAAGTTGATATTACCCGAACCATGTCCTAACTCTACACCAAGCTGGTTTGGTTTTTTAATTACATGCAAAGATGGTGTAAACAGGAATAAACTAGTGCAAAATCTAGAAAGAAATGGTATACAAACACGTATGCTTTTTGCCGGAAATATGGTTAAGCAACCATGTTTTTGTGATGAAGGTATATTAAATGATGATTATAGAGTTGTTGGAACTCTAGAAAATACTAATCTTATAATGAACAATTCATTTTGGGTTGGTGTATATCCGGGTTTAACAGATGATATGATTGATTACATGGCAGAGGTTATTATAAAATCTGTATCTCAATAGGAGAGTAGTTTATGACAAGTGCAGAATTTGCATGGAGAATACGTCGACATGCAATTGAAATGACATGCAAATCAAATAGCTCTCATATTGCATCTGTTTTATCTATTGCAGACATTGTAGCGGTCTTATATAACGAAGTTATGAAAACTTTTCCCGATTGCCCTAATAATGATGAACGTGATAGATTAATATTAAGCAAGGGTCACGCAGGTGTTGCAGTATATACAGCTTTAGCAGAGAAAGGTTATTTTCCTCTAAATGATTTAAAAACCTATTGCTCAAATGGTAGTTTATTATCCGGTCATATTTCTCATATTGTACCCGGAGTTGAGTTTTCAACTGGTTCTCTTGGTCATGGTATAGCTGTTGCCGCAGGAATGGCAATGGCAGCTAAAGTTGATGGCAAAAAACATCATGTATATGTTATCATTGGAGATGGTGAATGTAACGAAGGTTCAGTATGGGAAACTGCATTAATAGCAAATCAGTTTCGTTTATCAAATCTTACTGTTATTATCGATCATAATAAATTTCAAAGTCTTACTCTTTGTGAAGATACACTCGAGTTATTAGATCTTAGTCAAAAATGGGAGAGTTTCGGTTGGAGTGTCATAAATATAAATGGTCATGATTATAATGAAATAAAAACTGCCCTCTTATATAGAGATATGGAAAAGCCCGTTTGTATTGTAGCACATACAGTTAAAGGCAAAGGTATATCATTTATGGAAAACAATATTTTATGGCATTATAGACCACCGCAGGGTGATGATTATTTTAACGCTATTGAAGAATTAGAGGCAATGAAACCATGAGAAATGAGTTTGTCGAAGAGCTTTGTTATCTTGCTAAAAACGATAAAGATATAATACTAATAACCGGAGATTTAGGTTTTGGTGTTCTTAACAAATTTTGGGATTTATACCCAAAACAATTCATTAATTCAGGTATTTGTGAGCAAGCTATGACATCATTTGCTTCAGGAATGGCTGTCGAAGGTAAAACCGTATTTACATATTCAATTGGTAATTTCCCAACATTAAGATGTCTTGAACAGGTGAGGAATGACATTTGTTATACAAAAGCAAATATAAAAATTGTTTCAATAGGAACAGGTTTTGCGTATGGAACGCATGGAATTAGTCATCACACTACAGAAGATATAGCTATAATGAGAGCTTTACCTGAAATGAGAATTTTCTCACCTTGTGACCCTGTTGAGGCAGTTGTTGCTACAAGAGAAGCTTATGAACACAAAGGTCCTTGTTATATACGTCTTGGTAAGGGTGGTGAACCAACCTTAAATAAATCATCAGTTTTATCTTGTAAAGAAGCGATTTTACTCAAAGATGGTAAGAAAACAGCTATACTAGCAACAGGTTCTATTGTCGGTGAAGCACTATTGTCTGCTGAACATTTGCAAAAATCCAATATTGATTGTGCTGTTTATTCATTTCCTATGATAAAACCAATCGATATTTCTAGTGTTAATTACATACTAAACAAATATGAATATATTTTTACTCTTGAAGAGCATACAATAATTGGTGGTTTTGGCAGTACAATAGCAGAGATTGCTGCACAGAATACTAACTCATCACAGGTTATAAGGCTTGGTATAAATGATACATTTTGCAGTGAAGTTGGCTCACAAGCATACTTACGCAGTTTCTGTGGTATTGATGCGGAACATATAACAAAACGAATAGTGGATAGAGTGAAAAGTAAATGAATGATTTCTTAAAGAGCAAAGTTATAAGAAATGATATGGATGAAATATTTAATGATGGTGAGTATTGTTTTCTAAGAAACAAAACAGTTCTCGTCACCGGTGCGTATGGGATGTTAGCATCATATATGGTATATTATTTAATATATCTTAACATTGAACATAATTATAATATTAAGATTATCACAGTTTCTCGAAATAAAGAAAAACTTGATTGCTTATTAGGACCACACATACATGAAGTTATAAACATTAATAAATCAATAAATGATTTTATTGAAATTGAATGTGATTATATAGTTCATGCAGCAAGCCTAGCTTCACCGCAGCATTATACAATCAGACCAATAGATGTGATATTACCAAATGTAATTGGCACCTACAACATGTTAGAACTAGCCTATAAAAATAATGCAAAACTACTTTTTTTCAGCTCTTGTTGTGTTTATGGAAATTTTTCTGATGACAAAACAATAATTACAGAAGAAGATTTTGGTATCATAAATCCTCTAGATTTGCATAGTTGTTATGATGAGAGCAAACGTGCAGGAGAAACACTTTGTGTCGCATATTATCGACAAAAAAAGGTTCCGATTATTATTGCACGAATAGCACACACATACGGTCCTACAATGGATATTAATAATGACCCGCGTGTTTTCTCATCTTTTATAAAAAATGCAGTGAACAAAGAAAATATTGAGATAAAAAGTGATGGGAGTGCTAAGAGATCATTTTGTTATATTTCTGATGCAGTTACAGCATACTTTAAGTTATTAAAAGATGGTACAAATGGAGAAGCATATAATGTGTGCAACACAGAACAAACTGTTAGTATAAAAGTATTAGGTGATGTAATTTCACGTCTGGCAGGAGTTAGCTTTAAGTATATCAAAAGATCAGATGATGACAGTTACTTAGAAGATACAAACACTAATACATTGTTATATACCAGTGATAAACTGATAAAACTCGGTTTCTCATTTAATGTTAATTTAGAAGATGGATTTAAACGAGTTTTATCATATTTTGAGGAGACACGAATATGAAAAAAATTAGTATAGTAATCCCAACATATAATGAAGAAGAAAATGTACAACCTTTAAGTGCAGAGATTGTAAAAATTTTTCATGAACAATTGCACAACATGTATAAGTATGAGATTATCTTTATAGACAATAATTCAATAGACAAAACACGTGATATAATCCGTTTAATTTGTGCAGATAACCCAAATATAAAAGCAATTTTTAACGAAAAAAACTTTGGCCAGTTTAACTCTCCATATTATGGACTTTTACAATCAACCGGTGATTGTACCATGCTTATATGTGCTGATTTTCAAGATCCAATTGAATTGATTCCAGAATTTATCAAGGAGTGGGAAAATGGTTATAAAATCGTCTGTGGGATAAAAACTAAGAGTAAAGAGAATTTCTTAGTATATCTTTTACGTTCATTATATTATAAATTAGTTAAAAAAATGTCACAAGTCGAGCAGATTGAGCATTTCACAGGATTTGGGCTTTATGATAAAAGTTTTATAGCAACTTTAAGAAACCTAGATGACCCTATGCCCTTCTTGCGAGGCATAGTTGCTGAACTTGGACCAAAAAGAAAAGTAATCCCATATACACAAGCAAAACGCCGTGCAGGAAAAACAAAAAACAACTGGTATTCACTATATGATGCTGCAATGATTTCATTTACATCATACACAAAAATTGGTCTACGAATAGCTACCATATTTGGATTTATATTATCTGCACTGAGTATGTTATCAGCAGTTGTCTATCTTATTCTAAAATTAATGTTCTGGTACTCGTTCCCTGCAGGTATGATACCGGTTTTACTAGGTGTTTTTGTACTCGGTTCGCTACAGTTATTCTTCATCGGATTAGTTGGAGAGTACATTCTAAGTATAAATACAAGAATTATGAAAAGACCATTAGTTATTGAAGAGGAAAGAGTAAACTTTGATTGATAATGTTATTTACCTAGGTACATAAGCATAAATCTTCGACCATCGTTCTTCTATGATATAATTAGGATTTGCATCAAGTATTAACTCTTTAAGTACTTTTGAGTCGTCCGGTAGATGATATTTACATAGTGATAGTTTTGGTTTAAAATCTTTTAACACATGTTTTGCTCCCATTAGCATATAACGTTCTGCTCCTTCGATATCTGCTTTGATAAAATCAATTCTTGGCAGGTTGTTTTCGTTTACAAAAGAGTCCAAATCGATAGTTTGTACTTTAAT
>JAITFS010000135.1 GCA_031281195.1 Oscillospiraceae bacterium | reverse complement strand
TTTGTCCGCAAACAAAAATGCTGTATATGGCTTCCCATACACAGCTTACGACGGTTTACGATTTATTATTGCTTGATTTGGTGTAATCAATACAATATAATATATCTACGGCGTAGAGTATCTATTGTGTGTGTGGGGTTCTTCCACATATGCAGGTCGTGGGGTGTGACACCACCTCACGGCTGCCGTTGCATTTCTGCTTTTAATACATTATATACTATCATAATATGATATGCAATATGTATTTTTAATTTTCAAGTGGTCATTTTGACTACTCGAGATATTTTGTTAGTTATATAGTCTCCACCATGTGTGTCGAGGGAACAAGGATTTGACACACTGGCACTATTAGTTTTGTTGTTTTCATTATGACAAATGAATTATTGTACAGATACAATAGATATTCTGCTATGCTTTAGCTCTGCTTGTGCTTTGTAAATTGGATTGTCTGAAAAATAGATTTTATCATTTGTGCTATCTATTAGATAGTTGAAACACTCCAGAACATTTAACCCAAGTATATCATCTTCTATATCAACATAAGGCACTGCTACTTTAACATCTTCTAACTTTCTACCACCAATCAACATAGCTGGTATTTCAATTAAATCACCCTCGCATTTTGAATCTGCAAACCCGGTTAGTGGGATGTTTTTTGCTATAGGAGTTATTTTATCGTACCCTAAAGTGACTGCAGTTTCTTGTGATAAAACAGTTAAATAGGCTCCAGTATCAAAGATAAACTCTGCTTGAGTATTGGAATAACTGCTTTTATCATAAAAAAGTGGTAAACTTATATAGCGATGACCGTCAGTTTCGTAAGTTAAATCAGAAACTGTATTATATTGAAGGTTTGGCGTTTTAAACATTTGCTTCCCTCCGTATTCGTAAGGATGATATATACCCTGTTTTATGACGAAATGATTTTCCACAACGTTCTGCGTATTCATCAGATTTATATTTATCATATATACCATCTTTAGCTCCATCAAATGGAACAGCTCCTACGACAACAGGTACACCTTCAATTATGCCTCCTGTATCAGTTAATTTTGCTTTTACAATAAAAACCCAAAAGCCATCGTATAAACGCTTGATTTTCTCTATAGTCATTGATTCTGTATTATTTAACAGTTTATATGTCTTTTCCATAAATATCTCAACCTCCCTATAGTATGATTAAATATACCATGTTTTAACAATTATTTCAACCACCCACCGTACAAACATAAACGGTGTATTCCTCGTTGCTGTCAAGACCTAAAGCATCATCACAAAGCTTCTGGTCATAAGCAGCAATGCAACAACTCCCAAGACCCATAGCAGCAGCAGACAGCATAAGATTCTGTCCCACATGACCCAAGTCAATCAGCACTACACGATGCGCACAAACACTATATCGCCACTCGGCACGATATGCCACACATGACAAAAACACAACCACAGGTGCATCGCTTGCCCATTTTTGTCCTGCAAGCATGTTTGTAACACGTTTTTTGTGTTCGGGGAAATCACCAATAAACCTTATCGCAACACGTTTCTCACCGATATTTTCCAGTGGTAAATAATGATAAACACCGGGCTTTAAGCCTTCAACATTTTGTACGATGAAATAAGTTTCAAATGGATGTCTTGCACCACCGCTTGCCACAGGTCGAAGCGTTGCATAGTTTTGACCTTTTATTTCTTGAATACCTTGTGTACTCCAGAGCAAAAACGCAAGCTGATTTTGCGTCATGGCTGCTTTTTTATCATAAACACGAATACTACGCCGAATATCCAGAAGCTCTTTATAAGAGTCGGTAATTACAGCATCATCAAAGTCTGCTGACAACTTTATAATTTCTCCCTTTGCTTCCTTGCTAAGCGGTGGCTGTGTTAGCTTTTTTTCCTGATCGCTGCATATCATAGTTTTGCTAAAATCAGGACATTTCATAAAATCACGATTGTTGTTAATTTCTTCCCAAAGCCCCTCATTACGATTGTCTTTACTCATAGTTAAACCCCTCCTACAATTTAATCTGCATTATTAGCAACTCATCTTCAACCTTTGCTGAGATTTTGCTGTTTATTTGTGTTGCAAGTTCTTTTGCAATTGCAAGCCCCAGCCCTGTATTTCTGTTTGTGCGTGATAAGTCGGTTGTGTAAAATCTTTCGAAGATTTTGTCTACATCAATTTCGTCCAAATCTGCTTTGTTTGCGATTTCTATTACATTTCCACTCAGCTTTACCCGCAAAAACTCTTTACCATGAGCACATACATTTTTCAGCAGATTTTGTAAGATTCGTTTAAGCAATGACGGGTCGCAAAAAACATTTACCTGCTCGTTGGGGATTTCTGCATCTACAGTAAAACCTTTGTTTTCCAGCTCATTATAAAACTCTGACAAAATATCACGAAGAACATTATTTATGTTTACTTCTTTGATATCAAGCTGTTCTGTTCTTTCTATCACACGGGCATATTCAAACAGATTGTTCATTAATGTAGAAAGTGATTGTAAACGATTTTCGATTATTTCAAGATATTCTGCCTGTTTTTCAACCGGTATATTCTCTGCCTGGAGCATTTGTAAGTATCCGATTGCAGATGTTAGAGGTGTTCGCATATCGTGAGAAATGTTTGTAATTGCTCTTTTAAACTCGTTGTTAGTTCTTTCAAACTTTATGATTGTTTTTTGCCGCTCATCGAGAATTTCATTAATATTATCGCACAAATCGCAGACGTCTTTATTAAACGTCTGCGTTGTGAGTTTTGTATTGGTTGCCTCACTCTTGATGATATCAAGAGTTTTGTTGATTTGCCTAATGTCTTTATTTATCAACATTACTTAATTTCAGCCTTTCTGAATAAAAGAATCCCACCAACTGTGCATACTACTATGTAAACACACCCTGTAATCATCATTTTTACAAAATCCGAGGTTGCTATGCTTCCTGGTATAGCAAAGGATTTTATAGCAAAAACAGGGATATAATTCATAAGTTCAAAAAACTTGTCGTTAAACTCTACGAGAATTGCCAGAACGATTGTTGGCAGTAACGAAAACATTATATAAATCGTATTTAATGCTGCAACACTCTTAAAAGTGAACGATATAAAGAGTCCTATGCAGACAAACGCAAATACTAAGAAAAACTGGGGTAAATATATTTTTGCGACATCTTTTATAAACTCTATGTTAAACTCGCCATCAAAACCATTAATAACTGTACCTAAGATAATCGGCAGAATCACATAGATTACCATTAGTATAACACAAAAAAGTGCTAATAAAATGAACTTTGCGAAGAAGTATTTATTCCTTGAAATACCGCTGGAAATCAAGTTTTTTACTGCTCCGTTAGAAAAATCTGCTGCTGCAATAATCGCAATAAATGGCAGCATAAAGTAGATTAAATTGTCTGTAACTGCGGCAAAACTAAATGGTACGTGATTTCCGGTCATTATTTGATTATTTGATGATATAATCTCGTTTAATGCTCCATCTGCATCAATTATTGAAGCATCTTCTGTATAAACCATTACACCAAATATCAACCCGTCTGCACCGTATAAAACCTGCAAAACTAATAGAGCCAACAATATAACAAGTGTGATATAAATAGTTTTTCCTCTAAAGATTCTGTATAAATCAGCTTTTATTATGTTAAGCACTGAGATTCACCTCCTCGATTAAAGATACAAAATAATCTTCAAGGTTATCTCCGATTTCACCGATTGCTGACACCCGAACACCGTTGGCATTAAGCTGAAACGTCACCTCTGATGTATTGTCAAAGTAATCATACAGTCTAATTTCATTGTTATTTATAACTTTATATTTTTTTGTATTGAGTACAGTTTCTAACACTGTTGTTGCTTTTGTTGTGTCGTCAACTGTTATTGACAGACAGCGTTGACACTGCTCGTAAAGCTCTGCTTCGGTTAACTCTTTTATTAATTTCCCGTCATGAATTATGCCATAACGTGTTGCAATTAGTGATAATTCACTTAAAATATGGCTTGATACCATAAATGTTATTCCACGCTCATTTTTGAGAGTTTTTATCATCTCACGCATTTCCACAATTCCCATAGGGTCAAGTCCGTTAGTTGGTTCATCGAGAATTATAAAATCAGGATTGCTAATTAAAGCAAGCGCAAGCCCAAGCCTTTGCTTCATACCGAGCGAAAAATGCTTAAACTTCTTATTGCTTGTATCTGTGAGATTTACAGCTTCCAAAGCGTCATAAACTGCTTTTTTATTCGGGATTCCTCGCAAAATACGGTAGTATTCCAGATTTTGTTTTGCCGTTAGATTTGGGTAAAGTGCAGGCGTTTCAACAACACTTCCCATACGGCGTCGTGATTGGTTTAACCCTTTTTCTGAGGTTTGCCCGAAAAGCTCAAGCTCACCATCATTCGGAAATGTCAGTGCTGTAATCATTCGCATAAGTGTAGTTTTGCCCGCTCCATTACGCCCGATTAATCCGTAAATATCACCTTTTTGAATTGCCATACTGACATTGTCAACTGCGGCGATTTTTCCGTAACGCTTGGTAATGTTGCGTGTTTGTAATACGTTTTGGTTCATGTAATCATCTCCCTATATGTTTATTCGATTACATAATGGGGTAAAAGTCTAAATTAACCATAAACAAAATCTTAAAAAAGTATTAAATATTTAAATCGTTCATTTTAAATCCGATTCCCCACACTGTTTGGATATATTCATCGTCAGTATATTTTGCGATTTTTGAACGTAGCTTACTGATATGCACATTTATCGTGTTATCATCACCTAAAAACTCATCATTCCATACACTTTCGTATAAATTGTTTTTCGTAAAAACCTTTTTTGGATTTTCCATAAAAAGCCGTAATATCTCAAACTCACGTTTGGATAAATTAAGAGCGTTTTCATTAATAAATCCGTCAAAGCGTTCAAAATCTAATGTTATCTCGTTAACTCGTAGTTGTTTATAATTTGATTTTATCTTATTTCTAAGTTGCACTTCGATTCTTGCAAGCAGCTCAGAATTATCAAACGGTTTTGATATATAGTCGTTTGCTCCAGCTTTGAGTAAAGCGACTATATTCTCTTTATCGCTGACGGCGGTTAAGGCAATCACAGGTACATTGCTGTTTGATCTAATTTCTGCCAGTACCTCAACCCCTGTTTTGCCCGGCAGCATAAGGTCAAGTAAAATGAGCGAGTATGTTTCTTGCGACAATAGGAGTAGTGCTTCTGTTCCCGAAAAAGCAGAATGTGAAGCATAATTGTTCAACTTGAGCAAATCGCACAGCATATTATTAATATGTACATCATCTTCAACGATTAGTATATTTTCCATGTTATCAGTATACAGAGGTGTGTTTAGATGTCAAGGGTGTTAAAACGGTAAATTATTTACTTGAAATAGATACAGTGCAATTATCTGTAAAGCCTAAGCTAGAGCTTGAAATTGCACCTGCTCCGATTATCTATGAAAGCTCCGATAAGTAAATTGATACACGGCTCTGTATTATTCTTGCTGTGTCTTCGGCTGTTCTTTTATCTGCCATGAATGGTGAAAATTCCTCTAAAATTATGTAAAAAATATTCAAATCAGGTAAACTTTCATGAGTTATACTTTCCATTATTAACCTTAATACATCTGCTTTTTCTTTAGTGAAAACTGGAACGATAATTTCACCAAATATACCCACAATACCTCCACTTTTAACTCCTTCTACATCTAGCATAGCTGTATTTATTTCATCTTCAAATTTGCTGCGAAGAACAGGTATTCCTTCTCTAAAACTCCCTGTATTTATAGACAGTAAGTATGAACGAATAAACTCCCAAGCAGCATCTGCATTTTCACTATTGTAACGGATACCCATGCGTCTGATTGGAGCTATAGGTATAGAAAGATTTCCTGCAGAGTTTGGATCACCTATAGGTGTAAGTCCTCCCACTGCTGCATCAAAAATTCTGAAGTCATTAACACTCATAATCAAATAGAAGAAATTAGTCATCAGTTGTTCATTACGCAAAAAATATTCGACAGGTTTAAATGCTTCACCTGTATTAAGGGCTTCTATCCATCTTATTTCCTGTTCGTCGGGTATACTGCGTATATAATCTAAAATATCAATGAATAAATCATTGTCAAATTTTGCTTCTCCTGTCTCATAACTAAAAAATGTATCATCTGCAAATAACATTCTTGCAAGAACTGCACCTGAAAAAAATCCTATGCCCGCTGGGTAGGGAATACCTTGCTCTTTGGCATTACGCAAGAAACTTAAAAATCCCTCATGAGTAAAGTCTGTAAAATCATTGAGATTTTCACTGGGTCCCCAAAAAAACCAAGGTATGACAGCACCAGTTATTAATAACAACTCGTCTGCTTGATTAGTCCATACATCCAAAATATTTTCAAAAAATTCTTCGCGTGATAAGAATGGATCATCTCTTATAAAAACATTTAAATCAGCGAGATAGTTTCCTCGCATTAATGAGCGAGTTATATCATTTTCATCATTCCATTGATTAAAGATTATAACATCTGGACCATTTCCTGTTATTAAGTCTGCACGTAAACGAAATGCAGCGCTTTCAAATTCACCTGTTTCTGCATAGTCCACAATAACCGCACGGTGTGTTTGACTAGACATGTTAAAATGGCGTACAAGTTCAAATAGCGATGCATCATATATGCTAACTCCACCAATTGTAAGTATTTCGCGTTCATCAACTTCATCTGATTTATATAGTACATATGAATATAAAACAACTGCATTTATTTCATTTGGATGTGATTTTCTATTTAATACCAATACTTCTTCGTTAGATTTTATAACAACCTCACTAAACTGCGTTACATCAGCACCTACATCGAGCCATGATAAATACTTATAAAATTCTCCATTTTCTTTAATTCTGTATAAACCAGTGTTATCATGTATAAACCATTTGTAATTGCTAGTAACAGGAGCGGTATGAATACCCAGTACAAATGGGATATCAATTTTAACTTCGTTTATCCACTCCCATGAAGATGTATCAAGTTTGTCAATTAATGTGCTTTGTTCTCCCGGTGTTGAGTATGACTGAGCTCTCCATATACTGCCATCATTCCCTATTGTTATTGATGTCCTTAAATCAGATGCAAATCGTGCTTGCACTTGTGATGTAGTATGGTTAAAAATTATAAGTTCAAAATCACCGGTGTTAAAATTACTCACAAATAGCAAAACATTACCATTATCATCAAACCATGCTTTATAAAGCATTGCATCGTTTCCACCAAAAACTGACTGATCTATAACTTGTTCGTGATAATCTTTTGTAAAGCTATTAATATTAAATATAAAAAAATGAGTAGTGGTTTCATCATTTACATTAACCAGATTAGCTAATATACTAACATTATCAGAACTATCCATATTAATAGCTAATATATCAACAAAGATTGTATCATAATTAAAGAGAGGTGTTAGAACAACATATATTCTCTCATTTGTATCACGGTCGAAAATGAATAATTGAAGAACAAGAGTAGTAAAAAAATCTTCACCATAAAAAATATCTTTGCCAACAGTGAAATGCTCACCATTTGGACCTCTGATACTTAGTGTTTGGGCAACTTGTCCAAACTCCATTCCCATGTGCATATATGGATCGCCTGATTCACCTACAATTTTATCACTAAATCTGAACCATTCAGCAATACGTGGTACTATAATTTGATTACCATGCAAAACCACCGGTCCTATATTGTGAGACATAAACTGGTTACTTGGCAAAAACTCTATTTGTTTGATAGCATAATTAATGTTTTCCGGTACGTCGGATTCATCTTTTTTACAAGCCGTTTGTGTAATTAATGCGAAACATAGAACTATGCTTAGTGCAAGTAATTTTTTCATTTTATACCTCTAAAACATAGTAATAAAGTACAACATAAGATAGAGGTATAGTTCTATACATCTATCTTATGTTGTTGACTTTATCTTCTACCACCATGGTCTCTGAATTCTTGGGTTGATGCATTAGAAGTTAATCGTGCTGAATATATTATCCATGTTGTTCTAGGGGGAATATTCACCTCATTAATTATTGTACTAGTAGGTGGATACCAAGCTGGTTGATTATTGTCAAAACGCATTAACTGCACACCAGCGACATATGTAAACTCACTGGTATTTTTTGCTTCAAAAAAAGCTTCCCTAACAATACCTGCACCTGATACAGGAGTTGTCCGTAAATGAGCAAAAGCTGGCATTGCTAATGCAGTGGGTAGGCATACTGTTATAAACAGTAATATTGCAAAAAAGCTTGCTATAATTGTTCTAAAAATTTTCATATCTAACTTCCTCCATTAATTAACACTAATTTTTATCTTTAAAGCATGTCCACATTACCACAAAATCATACGCATCACCCTGTCTTTCTTTTTTTATACATTCTGCTTTTTTCTTAACAATAACTTGATTATACAACCCTACAAAAACTTACGCCATTCTGTTTGACGGTAATTTGTATATTTATATATATAGTACACGGCTTTGGGTAATCTAACTCCGCTCTGATAGATATACCGAAACACGGCTCTGGATAATTTCTGCTGTTCGTTCTGCTGTTTGCAGTCCATTAATGTAATCTTCAACACTTTCTTTAATTAATGCAAGTAAGGTACCGCTAATTTCCTTAAGCACAGTAGCACTATTTATCATACCCCAAAAAGCATCTTCTCTCTCAATAGACATTGAAGCAGAACTCATATATTCTTCAAAATCATCTATTCGTAATGTTAAATATCTTGGAAAAATGACTGTTGGATTTGGTAAAAGGCTTTCTCTAATAAATTGCCAAGCGGTATCTTTGTTTTTACTACTTTCAAAGATACTAAATGAGAATGGAAATTGGGCTAAATGTAGACCACCATTTGCACTCGGAATGCCTATAAAATCATATTTAAAACCATCCGGTACTCCTGTCTCTTCTTCATCGATTATCCAGCCATGTAACCAAAAAAACCTCGTTATGTCAACAAATTGTCTACCGTTCATTAATTCGTCAAATTTCGGATCCGAATAAAAGAAGCTGTTAGAATCCGGATTTACAGATGTAGTCATTCCTAATTCGAGCAAGTGTATAAATGTTTCACTATCAAAGTAACATTTACCGGTATTGTAATTAATAAACTCATCGTTCATAAGCTCGATCATTTTTAGAATAAAATCAACACCTGTTAAGCCTCCTAATGGTTCTGTGTTTCCTAGATTGATAGTATTATCCATTGCTTTAAAAAACTCATTAATTGTCCAAGTTTCTCTTTTAATTGATGGTTCAACAGAAATCATGGTTGTAAGTAAAAAGCGATTGTCAATAATCGGCAGTTCACCGTTCCTATCTTCATATCCTTTTAATATGTTAGGAAAGAAATCTTCACGATTTAGTATTTGATCTGAATCTATAAAGGTATATAAATCTGATAGATATCCTTGTGTAATCAGGGCACCACGCAATTCTATCAAATCTATAGAGCGGGAATAATTAAGCCAAATAATATCCGGTGCTGCTCCTGTCAGTAAATCTAAATGAAATCTAACAATTGATTGCTCATAATCGATGTCACTATTTGAATTATAATAATCTTTTATGATTACTTGTTGAAAAGGGTTCCTCCGATTATAATCCATAACTTGATCAATAAATGGATTATCAAAGTTAAATCCCGCCAAAACTACACGGTCAATTTTTTCCAGAACTGATCTATGCATTGGTTTTAAGACAGCGAGTTCAATTTCGACATCAAAATCGAGAAAATTTGTTGAATATCTTGCTTGTGCAATTACTATATTTTCTTCTGGTCCGAAGGTCATAAGAAAGGGCGCGGTTGTAAGATTTAAGTTAGATTCAAAGAAATCTAATATATGATTTAATTCTTCTCCATCTAAGATAAATCCGTAGAGATGTCGTTCCGTGTGAATAAAATAATCAAAACGACTGGATTCATCTGCTGCATAAATGCCCGTAATATGACTATCGAGTAAAAAGCTGTGTTCCTCTAAAATCTCACCGGTTATAATATCTATTATCTGTATCGCCATTAGGTCTTCTGCCCGGCTCAAGATAACACCATCTGTTCCAAATGCAAATGTATTTGTAACAAGAGGAATATTACTTATTAACGTAAATGTATCATCCCATATATGAACGCTGAAACCGTTTTGAAAACTAAACTCTATAACTGCAATGTCTCCATTTTCACTAAAGTGTGCACCTGCCCAATAATGATTACCTATTGTAAACAATTCTTCTCTATGCAATATTTCTCCGACTAAATTATATCTTTCATAATTAAGAGTACTTCTAACTCTTCTCTCATCATATTCTTGAACGATTACTATAAACTCTCCGTTTTGATCTATATTAAATCCGACAATGTCAATATGGATAAGTTCGCTTATAGGTATTGATATACTATCAGAAATATTTCCATGTATATCAATTCCTCTGATTTGTATGATTTGATAATATGTATCATCTTCTTCTGAAATATATATTAACTCAACAAAGATGTAGTAGATGAGTTCATCATGAATTAATAGACCGTCTATCATTCTTGCTGTGCCTATATCTAAAATGTTATACCCGTCTTGAGCAAGAAAAAGATATTCATCAATCATGTTTTCGTGTGAAATGACATCATCTTGCTCTTCATTATTATTATTATCGCATGATGCCACTATTACTATTGTAATTATTAAAACAAGCGATATTAGAGAAAAATAATAACATTTGTCTTTTTTCATTTAAGTATCTCTTTCCATTTCCGATAATAATCGTACTATGTAGGAACAAACATAGTCGCCTGCTCCTACACAACACAAATTACATTATCCCATTGTATGTGAATATGGTGTACTGCTTGATGATGTTACAACACTTGGGCTAGAAATTATTCTTCCATCATTGCTTTTTGTATAATAAAAACGACGCTCACCTGACCCTGCTCCATTCCAGTTTTGCATTACTACTCCATTTCTGGTTAGACCATTTCTAGTTCCTACACTACTCCCATCTTCTCTTCTAAATAGCGTTATATTAAAGGTTGCACCTGTAGGTGATGAAGGAGATGATACAGTTGCAAACCATTGAATGTTGCTGTGAGTATAACTGCGCCATACACCTTCATATGACTCTGACGAAAAAGACAGAGTACTATAGTGGTTATTAGCACTAGCTGTTAGTGTGATTACAGTTGTTGCCATCATTAATATTGCTAATATTACTACAATTATTCTTCTTTTCATTGTATTAAAACCTTTCTTTTACTATATTTATTATTTTTGTATATTCTTTGTGAAAGTATTATTTGTTAATTTTTCATCTTTGTTAGAATAATGCTACTTTTTTCATTGTAGAATTTTCTTCCTTACTATTTTTCTACTTTAAAAACATATAAGGTTTACCACAAAATCATACGCATCACCCTGTCTTTCTTTTTTATACATTCTGCTTTTTTCTTAATAATAACTTGATTATACCTCCCTACAAAAACTTACGCCATACTGTTTGACGAAAATTTGTATACTTCTTCAAAAAAATAAAATTATTTATCTTAATAAAATTAACACCATACAGTTACCGCAAATATTTCCGTCAAACAGTATGGTGTAAAGCTATTTTTTACTATATTCTATTGATATACTATATTTTAAAGGAGTTTTATTATGAAAAACGCACTTTGTATTGTCTTTGCTCTATTGTTAGCTCTAGCACTTTCACTATCGAACTCAACGCAAGTCAATAATTACGATGACTTACCTGAAAATGAAATCGTGCCACTTTACATTGACAATCCTAGTGAAGGTGAAAGAAAGTGAAACATTTTATAGTCTAATTTTGTGTGCTTTAGCAAATTCTTCTACAATTTTGCAGCTATCATACTTTTTACGTGCTCTGTTAATATAGTAAGATTCTTGCAGATACTCTTTTGCTTCTTCTTTTTTATCTAACATCACGAGTGCAAACCCTTTGTTAAACAACAATCCTGCAAAATTAAGATACGCACCGTAGTCAATACAGCGAGGTATACCTATGTCGCATAATTTTATAACTTCATTATGTCTACCGTTTAAACCAACATACTTTGATAGATTATAAAGTATGGTCGTATATAATGGAGATATGCTATCATCATCAACAATTTTTGTTTCAATGTACTTCTTAAGTGCATATAACAAATCTATTGCTTCTGAAGTGTTTCCTGTTTCATCGCATGATATTGCTAAACTGTTTAAGATATGAATTTCATCTATAGTAAAAATTTGATTAAATATGTTGTCGGCTGAATAATCCTTCATGCTCATTTTTGCAATGTTTTTTAATCTTGATAAAATTTCAAACTTATCATCTTCTTTTTGTCTTGAAAGTAAAACATGTGCATATAAAATATACTGTTTATACTCTCGCCCTAATTTAGGAATATTTTCTAATTCGTTAAGCAATTCTTCAGCTTCTGTGAAGTTGCCTAGAAAAATTAATCTAATTATTTTATGCTTTAAACGAAAAGCCTCAACTTCTTGCTCATTACGAAAAGATGGATAGACATTAGGGTCAAGTCCAAGACGTTCCATCAGCTTTTCGTATGTCGCGCGGCTAGGTATTTGTGCATTGTTTTCTATGCGTGATAAATTACTGGTTGAGCAGATTCCATTAGAAAGCTCTTCTTGACTTTTTCCTTTTTGTATTCTATTAACACGAATTATATCTCCCACTAAAACATACACATTATCCCCAATCTTTTCATATTTATACATATAATACCATATTGTACTTTATTAAGTAAATAATTACTGCTATAATACACCTTGTTCACAGTTTCACTTAACTAAAAACATTGGATTATTTTTATGAAAGAATTATTCGCAACACTTAGAAAAAATCGAACCCCCTATATGAGTTTTTATCTGTTTTATATAGTGGCTTCGTTGATTTTGTCCGCATGTGTGATTGTGGGGCAGGTTCTTGTCGGCGATATGGGGCAAGCCGCTTTTCAATTTGACACAACAGCGATTTTCCAATTTTTATTGATTTTAACAGGTGTAATGGTTATAAGAGCTGTTTTTTCCGCTCTGTCTGTTTTGCTTTTAGAACGTTTTACAGGAAAAGTTGAGTATAGCTTTAGAGTAAATTTTGCTAATTTTATTTTACGACAGCCATTTGCAAAATTTGAAAAAACCAACAGTGGTGAGAACCTGTCAACCTTTACAAATGACTTACCACAAGCTGCACAGCTTGTTTCAAATGGTATTCTTTTAATGGTATCGGATTTGATGCTGCTTTTTGTAGCATTAGGATATATGTTTTATCTTAACTGGTTATTTACTTTGATTTTTGTTGCTATGTTTCCAATTCTTGCGTTGTTACAAACACTTATATCTATACCAATACAAAAAATACAAAAAGTTGTCACTGACACAAGAGCGGGTTTTAATACTGTGGTTAATGATTCGTTACAAAACCCTGCAACTGTTATCGCTTATGCACTT